>AQRS01000043.1 GCA_000402355.1 Candidatus Iainarchaeum andersonii SCGC AAA011-E11 | reverse complement strand
GCGCAGCGAATACAACTTCTCAAAAGATAAACGCAAATTCGGAGGTATCAGGCAACGCCTCCAAGAACGCATCATAACCGCGGCTTTCAGCCGCGCAACCCTACACAACTACTCAGCCAAACACATGAAAAGCTGAGTTTTGTCCCAGAGTCCATTCTTCGTTTATTGTTAGAAATGCTTGCCGTAAAATCCCGGTAAAGTTCATTTAGTTTTTTTTCCGCCTCGCTTGTTTTCCCTCTGTTAATGTTCTTCAATATATTTTCAATTTCTTTTTGGGATTTGTTCGACCCTCCAAATATGTAGCTATGCCATGATTTTGTTGAAAGATGGCTTCCTTCATTTTCAATGGCTTCTACTAAACCATCAATTTTCCTTAAATCAGTTTGGTGTTGCGCTGGGCGTGTTAACCAGTGAAAAACGTTCACTCCCCGATTGTAAACTATGAATCCCGGGATGGCGGATAAAATAAAAACCATGGCTGTCCTTTGCATAAAATTTGCCAATCTTCGTTTTTTTTGGGTCGGCAAATTATTTTCCGGCATATTTAGTTCTCCTGTCAGATAAATAATGTTTTTCCAGAGTTTATTAAGGCGACCAACTAGCAATATTATTCGTCAATCAACGTAATATTTATAATATGTTTTCCTTATGGTTTTTTGTATGTTTTTCAGCGAAAAAGCCCAGATTTCCATTGAAATGATCATTGTGCTTGCGGCGCTTGTGGCCATAGTGCTGCTGCTTGTTTCGCAGCTGCAGAAGACCGCGGAGAGCGGCACCAAGGTTTTTGACAAGAAAACCGAGGACATTTTCAAGGAAATAGATGACATATGACTCCAAAGGCACAGGCAAGCATCGAGTTCCTGCTCGCAATGGCCGCGCTTGTTGCATTTCTTTCTGTTTCCCTGACCGCGCTTTCGGGGCTTTACAATGCCGCCATGTTTTCCGTGGAGGCGAGAAATGCGCAGGAATTTGTTTCATCCCTGAACGGGGCAATCAATATTATTTCCGTGCTTGGCGAAGGCTCGGAAAAAATCGTTTCCTCCCCGATAAAGGGGGAATGGGAAATAGTTTCTGCCCCTTCACCAACCATGGTTCTTTCCTATGCCGGCTCAACCAAAACCTTCGGGCTTCCGAATGCCGAGTACACTTTTGATTCAATCAAGTTCCGCGAAAAAATAACCCTCCGCATTTCAAAGAACCGCGCTTTATTTGTTGATGTGGGCTGAAAGGGTTATTTCCTCGGGTTTGCCGTTCCTGTGCCTTAATATTGTTTCCGAAACTTTTTCCCTGCTCGGTTCCCCGTAAATTTTTTCTGTATCCACATAGAGCTCAAAATTGTTTTTCCCGAGCAAAAGTTCCGCGTCCAAAACCATTTCATTTTCTGCGGTGCCTTCGGTTGCCCACACAATGAGCAGGTCCAATGCTTTTGAGTGCTGCAGCAATGTTTCTTCCGCGGTTTCGTTGTGAGGGGCAGCTGTTGCCATGATTGCCGCCACGAGCAGCAGGGAGAGCATAGCTTCCAGCGTCATCAGCCCTTTATCGGTTTTCACAGACAACAATCCCCAGAATTTCCTTTTTTTCCTCCGCGCCTTTCACTATCACGAACCTTTCGGACGCGGCGCAGTTTTTCCCGTTTGCATTAAACAGGTATGCAATGCCCTCACGGTTTTTTTCGTAAATTGCGGAAAGCGCGAATTTCCCGAACTCTTTCCGCGTTATGCTTTCAAGCAGTTTCGCGTCAATTACGTTGCTTTCAACCCTGTGAAAGCCTGAATCGTAGTATGCGGCGCCGAGCCACGGCTTTTCAGCGCTCCTGTTCTTTACAATCGCTTCCGCGAGTGAATCCGCAAAAAGCGTTTTTTCTTGCCACGCCATTTTTTCGGACAATTTTCTGGTTCCTGCCGCGGTGTGCTGCAATGCAAGCCCGAGAATGACCAGCATTATGAAAACGTATGCCGCCGCGTCCGCGGAAAAGAACAGGCCCCTATCCATAGTGGCCCTCCGTTTGTATTGTTATTGCGCCGTTCACTATTTCCGCCTCAAATCCGGGTGTTTCGGCTGCGTGATTTCCGGACAAAAACCTTGTGCCGTTTTTTGTGCAGCCGAGTTTTGACTCTAATTTTCCTCCGGCTTCCGCGTAATAATTGTTTGCGAGCGCCGCACATTCCTGTGCCGCATATTTTTCCTCGAATTCTTTTTCCGCTGAAAGGAGGCGCATTGAAAGTTCTTTTTCCTCGTGTATAATAAGTGCCCCAAAGGATGAAATCAGCAGAAGCGCGAAAATCAGTTCGAGCGAGTTCATTCTAGCACCGTGAATGTTCTCGTGTATCCGATGGGCAGGGCAAAAAACAAGGAGTAATTTCCGTTTGGTATTTCCGCGCAGGGGAACTCCGCGCTTAAGCCGCCGGTTATGCTGTAAATTATTTCCACGACCGGCCCGGTTTTGATTGCGGTAGTTCTCGTGAGCAGCGCAATCTTTTCTTCATTGAGAGGGCTTGTTTCAATTATTGTGTTCCCGTTTTTTGCGCAGGATTTTGCATCAAGGTTAAGTTCGCGGAAGCCCGCCATGATTTGTGATGCTGTTTTACGGTTTATTTCCTCCGCAACTATTTTTTCCGGCGCGGTGTTTCCAATGGACCGTTCTATTTTTTTGTCGATGAACAGTTCCGCTTCGGTTCTTTCAAAGGCGCTTTTCCTGATTGAAAGGACTTCCCTGCCGGTTTGTGCCGCCTTTGTTCCGGCCTTAAGCTCCGTGTTCGAAACTGATGTGGCTATTGTGAGGAACAGCAGGGCCGCGATTATGCTAAAGAATCCTTTTCGGTTCACTATTGAACCTTGGACGAAAAGTAACTTAAATATTACGTTGATTGACGATATTTAAGTGTGTATATTATTGCGATTGCGCCCGCAAGAACCAGGATTGCGCCCATTAAGGCATTATTGCTTCCCTGTCCCTGTTCCGTGCCTGAGGCTGTTTCGTTTCCCAAGTCCTGTCCGGCTGCAATTTTTTCCGCCGTAGGAACAGGCTGTATCTGCGGGGAAGCGCCTGTCACGAGTGTCCCTGAATCGTTTTGCATTGTTGCGGATTGTGAAGTAATGCTGAATGCTGGCCCGAATATCATTGCTATTCCTGCGAGCATTACGAGGCTCGACGCGAGTATTATGAGTACGCCCATGTTATTCTGTTTTGAGTACAAAAGGTCCCTGCCTTTTCTTGTGAGCGAGTAGTATTTCCATTTCCTTCCCTCGTCCTTGAGTTCAATGAGGCCGGATTGCATGAGGATTGTGGTGTGCTGCTTTGCCGTCGGGGGCGCGACGCCGATTTTTTTCGCGATTTCCGAGAGCGTATAATTGCGTTCGTCCAGAGACTTGAGTATTGTTACCCGCGTGTCGGAGGAAAGCGCCTTGAACTCGTTTTTCGTCAACGAGATTTCAGCCATTTTTGCTCAACTCAGAGAAGCACCAGTATGAGGCCTATTATGAAAATCCAAATGGCGAACGCCCTGTTGTAGTAAGCTATTATTCCTGCCAGAAGCGGAGCCGCATAAAGTATTGGTTGTATGTCGGGATTTGCCCTCGAAACTAAGAAGCCGTATACCACGCCCAGTGATATGAGGAAGAAAACGGCCGCAACGAAAGTGCTTATTGCACCCGTGATGTAGTCCTCGACCTTCTGGAAAAAATTATCGGTCACGGGTTTTTTTGCGCTGTCGCTTTTCCCGCCGCCGTGGCTGTCCTTGTCGTGCCCGTCGCTCATAAAGCATATTGGGGGGTTTAGGGCTTTTTAACCTTTTCAGTTTGGTTAGTGAAAACATTAATTCGCGTGGTTCTTGTTTTTCGGGAGGTTTATGGTAGTGGTGCAGTTTCCTTCATTATTCCGCAACATCATAGATTTTTTTCGTGAAGTTCTTTTTGGTCAAGCCTTTTTGGCCAAACAAAAAGAAAAGGTGTGCGGGGTGAAGGGAGTTAAGGGGAAATTCAAGAATTAGGGTGTGTCCCTTAACCCGCGCTTCCCGCCACAACCAATGAGCCTGCATACCTTTCCTTTCTTTCTTTTAAAGCAGTTTCGAAGGGGCACATTGCCGGTGCGACGCCTTTTTTCTTTTCTTGCAGAAAAGAAAAAAGCCGTGCCAAAAAAGAAAAGGGCTAAACCTGCACTAAAAAGAAAGACGCAAAAAGTCTGCCTGTTACCTGTATACTTTTCCCCTATGGTCGAAGGTATGGAACACAATGCTTTCGTGCTTTACTTCAAATATTAATCTAAAGGGCTTTATGCGGATGCTTTTCTTGCCTTTGAGGTTTCCGCTCAGGAATTTTCCTTTTTCAGGGTTGAGGAGAATGTTTTTCACTGCCGTCTTAAGCTTTTCAAGGGTGGCGTTGTCCCGGATTTTGCCCATTTGCTTCTTGAATTCGTCAGAGAAATCCGCATACAAGGCAATTACCTTTCAAAGAATTCGTCCAGTTCCTTTGCGGATTCAACCCTCGTGTACCTGCCTTTTGCAATGTCTTGCTCGCTTTTCCTGATGCTTGCCTTGAGGGTTTTGTTGTTCATTATTTCGGCCGTCTCGATTAGCGAGTCCAGTTTGTCCCTGACCGTTTTTGCCTCCTCTATTCTCCTTTTTGGTATCAACAGCGTTCCGTTTCCCATTTTTGTCACCAAATTATTGTTGATTCAAACACAATAAAATGCTTGCCCTTTTAATAATTTTCGGGAGGGTTGCCTGCCGGTGCGGCACTGCAACCTTTTTAACCCCGGCAACGATACTTTTATTCATGTCAGGCACCAACCTTTTCCGTGCGCGCGTAACGGAAAACAGCATTTTCCTGGATGAGCGCTACCTATATCCTGAATTCATTCCCGAGGTGCTTCCGGGGCGCGGGAAGGAGATTGAGTCGCTGGTTTACTGTTTTGATCCCTTGCTCAAGGGGAAAAAGCCTGTGAATGTTTTTCTTTCCGGCTCAACGGGCGTGGGGAAAACGGTCTGCGTGAAGTTTGTGCTCAAGGAGCTTGAGGATGCTTCCGACCGCGCGAAGAGCCTTTATTTGAACTGCTTTGAGTTCAATTCTCGTGCCGCAATCCTCATTGCATTGGCGAATTTTTTGGGTTCTGCGATTCCGAGGCGCGGGCTCGCAACCGACGAGATTTACACGAGCGTTCTCGAATCAATGAAGAAATGCAGCTTTACGCCGATTGTTGTCCTTGATGAGGTGGACCAGCTTCTCGTGAGCGATTCTGGCTCAAAGCTTTTGTATGATTTGCTGCGCGTGGTTGAGCATGGCAAACAGGGCATTGGCATTGTGCTGATTTCGAATGATGTTGAGCTCACTTCCAGGCTTGATTCAAGGATAAGGAGCTCGCTCGCGGAGCAGACAGTTGTGTTCAGCCCTTACACTCCGGAGCAGCTGAAAAAAATCCTTTCGGAGCGCTCAGAGCTCGCGTTCGTGAAGGGCGTTGTCGACAAGGATGCAATCGGCGTTGCGGCCGCGCACGCCGCAAAATTGGGTGGGGATGCGCGCATAGCCATTGAATCGCTCCTGAAGGCGGGGCGCATTGCGGAGAAGGAAAATTCCGGGAAATTGCTTGTTGCGCATTTGAAGGGCGCATTTGAATCGGTTGATGCGGCTTCGCTTGCCAAGGGCCTGGGTTTTCTCGCGAGGGATGAACTGCTGCTGCTGAAAATAATTTCCGAGAACCCGGCAATAAACTCCGGGGCAATTTATGGGCTTTACTCAAAGGAGAAGGGCGCGTCGCTGAAGGAGCGGCGCCTCCGTGATGTTCTCGCGGCTCTGGAGAAACAGAATTTCATTTCTTCGGAGCCCGTGAGCATGGGGAACCAGGGCAAAACAAGGCAGTTTCGCTGCGGAATCCCGAAAGAACTGATACTGAAAGGGCTTTGAGTGCAGGTTTTATTAGTTTCCGGCCAATCATGCTATTTATGCAGGATTTTTGGACGGAAAAGTTCTTCCCGAAAGGCGCGGAAGAGTTCATCGGCAATACCGAAATAGTCGAGAAGTCCTTTGAGTGGGCAAAAAAGTGGGCCAAGGGCAGCGGGCAGCCGCCTTTATTGTTTTGGGGCCAATCAGGCGCTGGCAAAACGTGCCTGGCTTATCTCATTGCAAGGCAGTTCAACTGGGGCATTGTTGAATTGAACGGCTCCATGCTGCGCTCCAAGGAAGTGATTGAGCGGGTTGCGGGCGCGGCTTTGCAGAGCGCTTCCATAACGGGTTCGAAAAGGCTTTTGCTTTTGGACGAGGTTGACGCTCTCACGAGGAATGACAGGGGCGGCGCAAAGGCAATCCTTTCCGTCATAAAGGAATCAAGGAACCCGGTAGTCATTACCGCCAACGACATTTTTTCCAACCGCGACATTTCGCAGCTCCGTTTCGTGTGCCGCGCGTTTGAATTCAAGAAAATCAATTACCTTTCCATTGCCAAGCGCCTGCGCGAGATTTTGGAACTGGAAAAAATTCCTTTTGACGAGGACGCGGTAAAGGAATTGGCGCAGAACTCCTCGGGCGACATGCGCTCCGCGCTCCTTGATCTGCAGACGCTCTCGCTTTCAAAAAACATTTCAATGCAGGACGTTGCCTCGCTTTCCCCAAGGGAAAGGCAGCAGAAAGTTTTCAGTGTCATGAAGGCGATTTTCAAGGGAACTGACTTTGCGCAGGTTCGCGAGGCAAGGAGCCAGAGCGATTTGAGCAACGACATGCTCTTCAACTGGGTAGAGGAGAACATTCCGCGCCAGTATTCTAGCGCTAACGACGTTGCGCTTGCGTTCGACAGGCTCTCTCGTGCGGACGTTTTCAACGGAAGGATTTTCAACAAGCAGCACTGGGGTTTTTTGCGCTACAGCACTGAACTGGCGGCCGAGGGCGTCGCATTGTCAAAGAGCAGCGTTTCAAACGACTTTGTAATGTACCAGTTCCCCGGCCTGCTTTCAATGCTTTCAAGGACCTCCTCTTTGCGCGCATTGAAGCGCGAGCTCGGCTCCAAGATAGGCGCAAAAACGCATTCTTCCTCGCGCGAAGTGGTTTCGAATGATTTGCCTTTCTTTAAAATGGTTTTTGCCGACAAAAAGAAAGCGGTTGGGTGCACGGCGCTTTTTGGCCTCACTGAAAAGGAAGTAGCGTTCCTCCTTGACACGAAGCCGGAAACAAAAAAAGTCCAGTCCATAATGGAGGAGTCGCAGAAAATAATTGATGAGCGCGCAAGGCCGAAAAGGTTTTTTTACGGGCCCGTGCAGGAAGAAGATTTGCAGGGGCCATTGCATGAGGAGCCTGGCGAAGGCCCTGAAAGCCGGGAAGCAGGGGATACAGATTTGCGCGAGGAGGAAAAAGGGAAGCAGACAAGGCTGTTCTGATTCACAGTTCAATTTCAAGCATCACTACAGGCATCGAGATTCCGAATTCCTTCAGGACGGATGAATCTATTTCCCCGAGTATTCCCTTTACATCGCCGTTGACCAAAGCGGTTTTTCCTTTCATGAATGAAGGGTGCGCGGCTTCATCTGCAGAGATTTTTTTGCCGAGTTCCCTGCAGACCGCGTTGAGGCATGATTTTATTTGCGTGAACCTGGCGTCCTTTCCGGCCATTGCAATGCAGAGCCTCGTTTTTTCCGCGGTTTTAGTGTCTGTTTTTGCGTCAAGTTCCAGCGTTTTCCCGATTTCGAAAATTCTTTGGGGGTATTCGTTGTGCTTGTTTTTCGCGAGGAACTCGAGCAGCTCCGGGTAAATGTTTTTTCTCATTATGCTCCAGTTCATTGAAACTGGGTTTGCTATTTCCACGAATTTTTCTCCTTTGAGGGAAACCATTTTTTCCTGCTTCTCCATTGAAGTGAGCATGAACGTGAGCACTTCCTGCAAACCCAGGCCGGTGCACGCATCGCGCACCTTGTCAATGTAGGCGGTTTCTTTCCTTTCGCTTCCCAGTACGCTCATTTTCACCTGGCTTGGCGCAATTTTGTTGTAGCCGTAAGAAATGATTATGTCCTCCACAATGTCTATCTGGTGGAGGATGTCCAGCCTGTAATCCGGGTATTCAACCTCGATTTTGCTTCCCTTGGCTTTTGCATTCATGCCGCTTTTTTCCAGCAGCAGAACCGCTTTTTTTGCGTCAATGCCCAGGCCTGAAACCCTGTTGATGTAATCAAGCGTGACGCCGATTTTTTTTGTCGCGAAGAACGGGGTTTCAATGCTTTTTTGCGGGTAAGTTTTTGTTTTTGGGAAATTTATTTTCACGGCCTCGATTTTTCCGCCGCGGTCGGCGAGCGCCATGCACATTACCTTCAATGCCGTGTTCACGGTTTCCCAGTTGTGCCCCGTTACCTCGAGGAAAAGGTTTTTTGTCTGCTCCGTTACCTTTCCGGTTGTTTCGGAATTGATTATGGGCGGCATTGAAGAAACAACGTTCTTCGAGTCAATTACAATCGGGTAATATTCCGTTCCTTTGAGGAGATGCGCGAATTCCTTTCCTTTGGGGTGCTCCGCAAGTATTTCGGACGGCTTCATTTTCACTTTGTATTCCAGCGGAACGAATTCTATTTCCTTGTCCCTGTATCCGCGGTAGAACACTGGCGGCGCCATTTTGTCGAAATCGTAAAGGCCTATTCCTGTTTCCTTTCTTTTCCTGCCGAATGTGGTTGCAACTTTTTCCTGCAGTTGTATCATCTGCACAAGCAGGTTCTCTGTTACCGTAACGTTCCTGATTATTGCGCAGCAGATGAACGGCCGCGCCTTTTCAACGGTCTTTTCAATTGTGCATTCAATTTTCGCCTTTGAAACATTGTACTGCCCGATTCCTTTTTCCATTCCCGTTCTTGTGCGGAGTTCCCTTGAGATTCCCTCGGCGCTCCAGAGGTCCGGCCTGTTGGTTTCCTTGACATCAATTCTCAGCGCATCGCCCTGTTCGGAGTCTATTTCTCCCTTCACGTACATCAGCGCCTCTTCGAGCTGTTTCTTGGAAAGTTTCTTTCCGATAAGCGATTCCAAATCCTTCTTACTGACTTCAATTGTGGGCATTATCCGTGCCTCCTAAATGGTGGCTTCATTGAAATTATTCTTGCTTTTTGTTGGGAGTTTGGTCCTTTTGCTGTTTTGCGCTTAATGACATTTCCGCCTCTTTTGGCGAGAGCCTCTAACAACTCTCTTTGCCTAGTTGATATCTCTTGAAGCAATTCTCGATTTTCTTTTATTCTAGGCTCTTGTAATCTGGTGCCCAGTTCAAAAAGTTCTTGCCTTATTTGTTCCGCTGTGCGGTATCCTTTCTCAATAGATGCAATTTTTTGTTTTGTCATTCCATCACCAGCGGCGTTTTCCTGAGCCAGTTCAAATCGTCCGAGAACAAATGCCTTATGTCCTTGATTCCGAGCTTGAACATCGCGAGCCTGTCTATTCCTATTCCCCATGCAATCGCCTGTCCCTTTATTCCGAGGTTCTCGAGGATTTCCGGCCTGAACATTCCAGCACCCCCGAGTTCGACCCAGCCCAAGTCCGGGTGCTTTGCGCTCAGCTGTACAGATGGCTCGGTGAACGGGTAATAATCCGGAATGAATTTCACTTCCTTTGCGCCCGCGATTTCCTTTGCGAACTGCTCCAGCATTCCGAGCAAATGCGTGAAGTTCAGGTCCTCTCCGACAATGAATCCTTCGGTCTGGTTGAATTCAATCAAATGAGTTGCGTCGAGAACATCCGGCCTGAAGCAGCGCGCTATCGCAAAGTATTTTCCGGGCATCTTCACTCCTTTTGTGAGCTGCCTCGCGGAGTGCGCGGTTCCATGCGCGGTAGGCATCACTTTGGATGCGATTTCCTCTAACCATGAGTAGCGCCAACCGCTTGAGGCCGAAACCCCGCCTGTTTCGTGTGCGGCCTTTACCGCGGCCACATTTTTTCTGTCTGCGAGTTTCCCCACTCGTGGATTTTTCAGCTGGTAAGTGTCTGTCCATGTTCTTGCGGGGTGATTTTGCGGCTGGAATAAAACGTCGAAATTGTAAAATTCGTGCACAATGAGTGGCGCCTCCATTTCCTCGAAACCCAGCTCCGTGAGTTTGCGCCTTATGATGTTGAGGAACTGTATGTACGGCTGTTTCTTGCCCCCGAACACCTCTGGAACAGGGTCCTTCACGTTGTACGTTCTTTTTCCGGAAAATTCATTGCTTTTTTTTGCCTCCTCGCCCAAACTTGTTATGCATACTTCTCTTTGTGTTTGTTCTTTTTTTTCCGCGAGGCCGCGCGCAATCAATTCTTTCGCTTCCTCTTCCTTTGCTTTGTCGCCTTCGGCTATTTTTTCAAGCGCCTCTTCCAACGGAAGTTTCTTCTGCGCATATTCTTTTCCGGCTTCGGTGAGCATTGCCTTTGTTTTTTCCTCGCGGATAATTGCTATGAAGTTGTTTTTCCTGTTTATTCCGAGCGCTACGTTGAATTCCTGCTGGTTCAGCGACGCCTCTTTCATCAGTTTCTCAAAATCCGCCTTTTCGATTTTTGCGAGCGCCTTCAGCATTCTCGTTTCCGGAAGCCCTTCCTTGAGGCTTTTTTCGCCTTCCTTTGTCAGAACAAGTTTTTCGTGCGCATTGTCCTTTATTTCGGCAAACCCTTTTTGCGATAGCCAGTTCACTGCGCGCCTCACGGAATCAATGTTGAGGCCTGTTTCGGCCGCCAGGCCTTGCTCGCTTTTTGCGCCCTGTGAAAGTGCCGAGAGGGTTTTCCTTTCAATCTCGCTCAGTGAGGCGACCGCGCCCTTCAAATCCATTTAATTCACACCATTATATACCATCAATAAAGTTATAAATAATTGAAGACTTAACTTTTTCACTAGTGGTTAGAAATGCCCGGTTGGTTAGCGAGACTTGTAACGCCTTTTAAACGAAAACCCGTGGGTGGGCAGGTTTCCACAGAACAACATACTGCTCTCCGGGAACCCGAACATGTCGCTTCCAAACCCGGTGAAAGAACAGGGCTGCGCACCCGCGAAGAATACGGGAAAATTCTCGGAAGGGCGATTTCGCGGGAAGAATATGTCGCCATTAAAAGTGCAATGTCCTTGCATGACCCTATTCTCCGTGAAATTTGTCTTTTGGACACCCATGCGGGCATTGAACTGATGATGCATGCCGATCCAGAGTACAGAACAAGGGTTGCCGATGTGCGGGGTTTTTTGGAGAAAAAAAGACGCGGGGTTATCTCCAGTTTGGGCGGTGTTTCTGCAGACTCCAACGACTGGAAAAACCTGAATAAACTTCACACGTTACTTACCCAATGGATTGATGAATTGTCAAGGCGTAAACGATGATTTTCATCCTCGACGCTTCAGCGCTACTGAACAGCCCTAATTTTTCTTTCGAGCCGCGCAACAAGTACTTTACCACTTCGAAGGTTTTTGATGAGTGGAAAGACATTGCCTCGAAGAGCCTCGCGGAGAACGCTTTTGCGCAGGGCCTTTTGGGGATTCAGGATCCCTGCCCTTTGTCGATGCAGAAGACTTTTGCGAAGCTGAATGAGTCCGGAACGGAGCTGAGCGATGCCGACGCATCAATAGTCGCGCTTGTGCATGAATTCAAAGGAAGAAAGGAAAAGTTTGTTGTTGTTACGGATGATTATAGCATCCAGAATGTCCTGAAGAAAATGAATGTGAAGTTTGAGGGTGTTGCGCACCCTGAAATAAAAAAGCACCGCGTGTTCAAGAAGAAGCGCGGTTAGATGTCCGAGAGCTCGATGTCTTCGTCTTCTGTTCTGGGTTTTATTTCCGAGTGCTTCACGAGATAATCCTCGATTCTCTGCCCGACTTCCTCCCTTTTGATGTATGCGGCGCCGATTATTATTATGAGCAGCGGCACGAGCAGAAAGTATATTCCTGAAAAGTCCTCGAACAGCTGGAAAGTGTTCTGCGTAATCGGCTTGAGCGCCTTGTAGTCTATGGTGAGCGCATTGGTCTGGATTCCCCTCAAAATTATTTGGTTGCCGTTCACAATTGCCTTTTCCGGCGGGTCGCTCTGGAGTTCGGAGTTTGTCGGCAAAGTGAGTTGTATGTTCGTGCCTTCGGGAATCACTATTGTTCCGCCCTCGTTGAATGACGCGAACTGCCTGTCATTTATCCTGAAGAAGTTTGCCCTCTGTTCCTCGCGGAGCAGGGCTGCAAAAGTTTTTTTCAGCGTGTACTTGAGTGTGAGCGTCTTGGAGCCCTCGTCGTAAATTATTGAGGACGTGTCAAGCTCGTTGCCGGTGCTTTCCGCAAATCGCGGGTAAAAGAAATTGTAGGACGCTTCCCATGAGAGCCGGCTTGAGGAGTTGCCGACAGCCTTTTGCTTGAAGTCATCCTCCTCGAATGGGCTCGTGAATTTGAGGATGTAGTTTTCTGTTATGCCTGCGTATCCCTTGTTGTCAACGGAAATCGAGATGTCCAGGAGCTCCACGCTGACCGCAGCAATTGCCGCGACGTTTGCCGCGATGAATCCCAGCATAAGGGCGAGGAGAAGCAGTTTTTTCATGCAATAATCTAGTGTTGAACTTATTTAATTATTTTTGTGAAGCCATTCGGGCCGTTTTTTGCGAGGTTTTTTCCCAGCAGGTTAATATACTGGCCTTTTGTTATCTTTTATGTGGTCCTATGAAGATTCAGTTTCTGTGGCACTCATTCTTTAAGATTGCTTTTGGGAACACGAATGTTCTTGTGGATCCCTTCATCAACATTCCAGAGGGGGAAGCCACTTACAGGTCATTGATTAAGTTCCCCGCGAACATCGACAAAATAAAGGGCATTGATTTCATATGCGTGAGCAACGAGCAGTTCGACCACTTTGACAGGGCAACCGTCGAGGCTTTCGCGAAAAGGGATGGCGCAACCGTTGTTGCGCATGAATCTGTTTTGAACGAGCTTGACATTCCATCCAACCTGAAGCACGCCGTGAATGTCGGCAGCAGGTTCAATCTTCGCGGAGTGGATGTTTCCGTTCTCGGGGCGCATTACCCGAATTCTTTCTATCCTTTGAGTTTTTGCTTTTCAAGGGATGCCGAGTCATTGTTTTTTGCGGGCAACACCGCGCTGATGGACTCTTTTTCGGACATAAAGTGCGATGTAGCCATTTTGCCCATCGGCGGGAACTCTACAATGGATGTGGTTGACGCGGTCCGCGCCACAAAGACAATGAAGCCGAAGTTCGTGATTCCGATGCATTACAATTCATTCGAGTCCATCGGCGCCGATCCGAAGGATTTCAGTTCGAGGATTGAGAAAAGCATCCTCAAGACTGTTCCTATAATACTTAAGCCGGGCCAGTCATTCAAGACCGGCGCGTGATTCCGAAAATTTCGCGGTTTTTTTTGCGCATTCATTGCTTCGGGAACAGTTCATCGAGCATGGTGTTCGCCCTTTTCAGGTCATCCAGGTCGCCGATGTCGAGGCAGGTTCCTTCACACATCCTGAACTCAACATCCTTTCCTTTCGCCATATAGTTTTTTATCGAGTCCACAATTTCGTATTCATTCCTTTCCGAGAGCTTCGTTTCCTTTATCGATTCAAAGAAATCCTGTTTGAACCTGTAAATGCCCGCGTTAATCAAATTGCCCGGCTCTTCTCCCGGCAGTGGCTTTTCTATTATGTCCCTGACTTTTTTCTCCTCTGTTTTCAGTACGCCGTATCTCCACGGGTCGTTCACTTTTCTCGCGAGAATCAGGCCGTCCACCTTTTCGAATTCGTCCGTTTCAAGGAGCTTTTTGTAGTTCGCCGTGCTCGTGAGCACATCCCCGTTCGCCACAAGGAATTTTTCGCCGACGTATTTTTCCGCCAGGCTGACGGCATGCGCCGTGCCTTTTTGCTCTTTCTGCACGAAGTAGTTCAGCTTTACCCCGTTGAATTCCGCGCCGAAGTGGTCCTCAATGATTTCTTTTTTGTAGCCGACAATGAGGTTTATTTCTTCCGCGCCCGCGCCGATTATTCTTTCCATGATGAGTTCGAGCATGGGCTTTCCTTTTATTGCGACCATGCATTTCGGTATTTGCTCGGTTATCGGCTTCAGCCTTACGCCCTTGCCCGCGGCAATGATGACTGCCTTCATGTGAGCTTTATGCGCTTTTTTGGTTAATTAAACTTTTGATTAGTGGGCCGCGTTACCCGACTTCAATTTCCATCAAATCCGTTGCCGCAACTGAGTTCCCGAATTCTTTCCTTGCTTCGTTCTCGAATTTTTCGGTTTCCTTGTGGCGCGCGCTCAAATGGAAAAGCACGAGTTTCTTGCAGCCGGTTTTTTTTGCTGCCAGCGCGGCATCAAGCGCTGTCGAGTGCATTGTTTCTTCTGCGCGGTCCTTCCGCTCCTCGAGGAAAGACGATTCATGAATAAGAATATCCGAATCCTGTATTGCCTTGTGGTAAATTGTTGAAGGGAGCGTGTCGAACACCATGGAGATTTTTTTTCCTTTGCGGCCTTTCGAAGAATCCATCACTTCTTCCGGCTTTATTGTTTTTCCTTTTATGCGCACGCTTTTTCCGTTCTGCAGTTCCGAGAACAGCGGCCCTATAGGAATGCCGAGTTCGATTGCTTTTTGCCTGTTGAATTCCCCCTTCTTGTCCTTCTCCATAAACGCGTAGCCGAAGCACTCTATCTCGTGCTTCAGGGGAAATGCCTCAATTGAATATTTTTCTTCCTGCACAATCACGCCTTTTTTTGCTTCAATGCATTTCACTTCAAAGAGCGGCTTCAGCATGGCCATTTCGAGTGAATGCGCGACTTTCTTTTCAACTCCTTTCGGCCCATAGATAGTGAGTGGCCAGTCGCGTGCGTGGATGTTCATTGTCGCCAACAAGCCGCCCAAACCAAGAAAGTGGTCTGCGTGGAAGTGCGAGATGAATATTTTGTTTATTTTCAAATAGCTTACTCCTGCCTTCATCATTTGCCTTTGAGTTCCCTCGGGCGCATCAAAGAGCAGCCATTCGCCCTCGAAGCGGATGGCTATGCTGCTCAAATTGCGCTCCTTTGTAGGGGTGCTCGCACTTGTTCCCAAAAACACTATTTTCATTGAGTTGCTCATGGTAATATATTTCACAGGAACGCATTAAATAAAAACCCGCTTTTCAGTAGTCCATTACAAAAAGATTGTCAAGCAAAGGGTTGTTCAACCGCCTTTTTGTTTCATGCAATATTAACCTTATATTGTTTGGGGTGGTTTTGCACCGAAATGCTATTTCACGGATGCTAAGGGTTTTCGGTTCTAAGAATCTCAGTTGTATGACTCTTCTGTTCGTTCCGCCAAATTTATTGCTATCTGTCGCTTCTTTAAGTATCTTAATTTGAGTTTCATTTGGCATTGGACGTTTGATTTTACCGGATCTTTTTCTTCTGCCCTCGAACATTATTCTTTGAAGAGGCCCTCTAAGCTCGGGTCTTATGGCTAATTTTGCAACAGCGCTTTGAAATATTTGCGCGGCATATTGCTTAGAAAACCCCATTCTTTTCCCTATAGCTTCCAATGTCTTTTGTTGTGGGTCAATGATGCGCATTTCAATTACTTTGCGCTCGTTTTCGTTAAGCATTCCAAGTGCTCTGGTTAATTTATTTCTAAAGAGTGCTATTTCGATCTGGTCGCGCATTTCGCTAGCGCCTGTTTTCGAAACCCTGTCATGAAGTGAAAGTTCTTCTCCCTCTATCAAAGGTGCATCAATGTCGAGGATTCTGTTTGCTCTCTGAATTATATCGAGTCTTTCTTTCTTTTTCTGCAGGGTTTTCAAAGCCTCTTTAGTTAGTTTTTCGCCCCGGCTCTCAAAATTTTCAATTTCGGTAATTTCTTTTTCGAGCATTTTTATGATATAAAATGGCGGTTTCTTGATGATGAATGATTTCATAATCTCTCTCAAAACACATCCTCTCATGTAATGAGTCGCATAAGTCAGGAAGGTTGCTCCTCTTTCAGGATCATATTTTGTAGCTGCCTTTACAAGCCCTTCATTTGATGCCTGAATAAGGTCGGCTGTTGTGGTTCTCATGTCTCGGTTTCTTATAATGCGATAATATCTTTGTCCGATCGAGTGAGAGTAACGAAGGTTGTGCTGAATTATATTATTCCTTGCTTCCAACCCTTCCGGGCTGTTGGGTGATGCTCTATATTGTCTTGCCCATTGGTTTATTTCTTCCGCTTCCGGAATCCTGCGGCCTTTTATCTGGCTGTAATAGTACCGAAGCGGTTCCTTCTCAGCATTTATCTCATAGGGGTTTACCCTTACTCTTCTCGGAAGGGATTTAGGTTTAGGCATACTTTCACTACAAATATAAGAAAGTTCACATGGTTAAATATTGTTCGTGTTTGGTATTGCAAAATAGGTATTTTGCTTCTCTGCTCAGAAATTACAACCATTTAAATAGCTTATTTATATAATTCATAATTATGCCCGATTTCCTGAAGCTTGCCTCCACAAAGGATGTTCCTGTTCCAAAGCTTCTGCTTGAGCAGGTCATTGGCCAGGACCGCTGCGTTGAGCTGGTTCGCAAGGCCGCGGTGCAGAAAAGGAATGTTCTTCTTGTCGGCTTGCCGGGAACCGGAAAATCAATGCTTGCAAAGGCCATGTCCGAGATAATGCCGCTGCAGCGCCTTACAGATACCCTGATTTACCCGAATGAGGAGGACCCGAACAACCCGAAAGTGCGCGTTGTAAAGGCGGGCGACGGGACAAGGATTATGGAGGAGTCAAGGCTCGAGGCAAAGACACAGGAGGACAATATGCGCCTCCTTGGTTTCATTCTGCCTTTGGGTTGGTTCATTCTGAGTTATGTTTTCTGGACACTCGGTTTCATGCCGGATGTTGTTTATGCGGCCACTTTGATTCTCGGCGGGTTTTTGATTGTGGGCTTTGCTCTTGGCGCGCAGATGCGCGTGAAGGGCGGCGTTGTTGTTCCTAAGCTCCTCGTAAACAACAAGGGGAAAAAGATTGCGCCGTTCTTCGAGGCAACGGGCGCGAGGGCAGGTGCTTTGCTTGGTGATGTGAGGCACGATCCTTTGCAAAGTGGTGGCTTGGGAACCCCTCCTCATTTAAGAGTTGAGCCGGGAATGATTCACAGGGCTTCCGGCGGTGTTCTTTTCATGGATGAGATTGCAACGCTTTCAATGAAGAGCCAGCAGGAGCTTTTGACAGCAATGCAGGAAAAAAAGTATCCCATTACCGGCCAGAGCGAAATGAGTTCGGGCGCGATGACAAGGACGGACCCGATTCCGTGCGACTTTGTTTTGGTTGCGGCGGGAAATTACGAGGATTTGGAGAAACTCCACCCTGCATTGCGTTCAAGAATCAGGGGTTATGGTTACGAGATTTACATGAACCTTGACATGGATGACAATGAGGAGAACAGGAACAAGATTGTTCAGTTTGTCGCGCAGGAAGTTACGAATGACGGCAAGATTCCGCACTTTTCAATGGACGCGGTGAAGGACATTATTTTTGACGCGAGGCGCAAGTCCGGCAGGAAGAACAAGCTTACGCTGAGGCTGCGCGAGCTAGGGGGCCTCATACGTGCGGCGGGCGACGTTGCAATGGAAAAGAATCATGCGCTTGTGGCTGTCCAGGACATTGTTGAGGCGAAAATGTCCGCAAAAACATTGGAGCAGCAGATGGCATTGAAGATTATTGAGCACAAGAAGGATTATGAGGTTTACATGTTCGAGGGCTCCGCAATTGGCCGCGTGAATGGTTTGGCCGTGATGGCTGAGGGTGATGCCGGCCTGATTATGCCGATTGAGGCTGAGATTGCGCCCGCGCAGTCGAGTTCCGAGGGGAAAATAATTGCGACCGGAAAGCTTGGTGAGATCGCAAGGGAAGCCGTGCAGAATGTTTCCGCAATCATAAAGCGGCTTTCCGGAAAGGACATTTCAAGGCATGATTTGCACATACAGTTCCTGCAGTCTTATGAAGGTGTAGAGGGCGATTCCGCTTCAGTTAGTGTCGCGACCGCGGTGATTTCGGCTTTTGAAAAGATTCCGGTGAAGCAGGATCTCGCAATGACCGGCTCTTTAAGCGTTCGCGGCGAGGTTTTGCCTGTCGGGGGAATAAGCTCGAAAGTTTCCGCGGCGATTGTCGCGGGCTTCAAGGAAGTGATTATCCCAAAATCAAATCTCGGCGACGTTGTTTTGCCGGAAGACCAGCTTGCAAAAATAAAAATCGTTCCGGTTTCCACGCTTTCCGAGGTTCTCGAAAATGCGTTCGTGAAGGGTGGCGAGAAAACAAAGCTATTGGTTAGCCTCAACAAGCTCATGGAAATAACCCTGAAAAAAAGCTTGGGCAGCGGTCTCGGGAAAAAGGCCGGCGCGACGTGAATCGATTTTTCTTTCCGGCATTTTTACGAATCTCCTTTGTTGTTCAGCCGAGCACTATTTTTCCTTCGCTGAAGCTGAATTCGCCGTTCTTGATTTTCATGGTTTTGTTCGTGTTTTTGTTTTTGTACTCAATGCTTTCCCTTCCGTTGATTGATTCAACCATGCCGAGCCATTTTCCGTCCTTGGAGTAAACCGGAAGGCCGATGAGGAGTTTCGTGATTTTTTTGCCGAGGTCAAGCACCCCGGAAATCTTGTATGCGACCAGCGCGAATGCAAAGCTTATGAGCACGTTGATTCCGAACCATGCCAGGTCGGCGTATGGCTCTCCCGTCAGGACTTTTAACCCCGCATCCAGTATGAACCAGAGTATGAACACTGCGGCTCCGGAGAGGAAGTATTTCATTATCCTGTACGCCTTTTTGAGCTGGATTGCGTCAACGCTTTTTGCGGCAACAAATGAAATTCCTGTGAGCGCGAGGAAGAACATGAGCTGGCTCACCGCAGTGGTCACAGTGGTTAGGTTGCTGCCGAATCCTATTTCCTGTGCCGAAGCGTAGATTCCGATTATGAAGAGCAGTATGGTCATGAGATAGAAAGGAAAGCTCACCCTTTGCAGTGAAAGGCTTTTTGTGACGCTTGAGATTGCTCCGGCAATCCTCTGTTCCAGGCCGGTTCCTTTGAGTATTAAGTATGCGCCGACCACAAGGAGCATGCTCTGGAAAAACAGTTTTTCGGAGTTAAGCAGCGCGAGTATGCCCCACAAGAGTATCACAACTCCAGGGACGAGAATGAATGTCCTCGCGAAATCAGGGTCGTTCAGCGCCTGCTTTATCGTGTAGTAAGTGCTTTCGACCTCGGATGCTTGCTTGACTATTATCAGTTCCTTGGAAATTATGGGTGCGCGGCTCTGCAATATTGGAATAACCTGGTCGTCTTCCGCGCCATCGGTTACAAGTACTATTCCTGTTGCCGGAAAGCCTTCAAGAACCGCGTCCAGTTGTTCGTTGATTTTCCTGTCGGATTCCAAGCCTGTTTTTCCGTGGCCCGTGAGAACCGCTATTTGCGCGTTCGAGTATTGCTTTGCCTCGTCGAATTTTTTCACGGCGCCGAATATTGCGTTCGCGTCCGATTCGGTTGGGTCTGAAAGCGCGAGCTTTGCGGCCGCCTGGAGGCACTTTTCCCTGCCGATTATTGGGCCCTGTATTCCGGCCTTTTTGCCGAGGTCATTGTCGCGGTCTACACACAGCACGAGTATGCTTTCGTTTTCCTTCATTGCACCAGCTCGAAATGTATTTATATGGCTATTTACTAGTATAAATAATTATATTAAAGAAATTAAAACCCCCTCCCCTTTTGGTGGACTTTCATGCAGGCAAAGGAACTGAAGCAGCTGATTTTCATTTTCCTTGTGGTTGCGGTCATTGCCGTTCTTTTTGTGGTTACGCAGAATGCCGCCTGGGTAATGCAGAACCTCGTTATTGTCGTGCCTGCCTTGGCGGTAATTTACCTCATTGCAAGGTACGATTATGTTCTCCAGCTCAGGGATTATGAGCGCGCCGTTGTGTTCACTCTCGGAAGGGTAAATAGGGTTGGCGGCCCGGGCTGGGCCGTGGTGTTTCCGCCCCTTGAATCCTATGAAGTCGTTGATTTGAGGACGCGGGCAATCGACATTCCAAAGCAGGACATCATTACCAAGGACAACATTGAGGTGAATGTCGATGCCGTGATTTATTTGCGCGTGAACAAGGATAATGCCTCGGTAATAAACAGCATTACGGCTGTCCAGGATTACATTCAGGCTTCCAAGCTTTTCCTCATGGGCCTCATAAGGGACAAGGCCGGTTCTTTGAACCTGAACGAGCTCATTTCCAAGGTGAGTGAATTGAACGTTAGCCTCAAGGAGGGGCTTGAGAAGATTGCAAAGAATTGGGGCGTTGTTGTTGACGAGGTCACAATCAAGGACATCAACCTTCCGCGCGCCGTCATTGAGGCGATGCACGAGGAAAAGGCCGCGGAGCAAAGAAAGCTCGCGCGCATACAGGGTGCGGAGGCGCATCAGGCTGAGATTGAGGCCGTGAAGAATGCGGCCGAGAACCTGAGCGACAGGGCTTTGGCTTATTATTATGTGCGCGCCCTGGAGAAGCTGGGCGAGGGAAGAAGCACGAAATTCATTTTCCCGCTCGAATTGTCGAAGCTCGCGCAGTCCATTTCGGGCCAGAACCTTTCGCAGAGTGAAATCGAGTCTTTGCTGAAGAAGTATGCGCCCTTGGTGAAGTCGCTCGCGGGCAACGGGAAAGCAAAGAAATCAAGCAAGTAATTTTTTCTGTTCCCTGTGCAGCTTGTTTATCCTGTACCTCACCGCGGGGAAGTAGAGTATGAAGAAGAGCGCAATGAACGCGATCACGCCTCCTATGGCCGCGTCCCAGTAAGCGAATATTTCCGCGGTCTCGATGAACGCGCCGATGAACAGCATTATCGTGCCCAAAAGTATCAGGAGTATCGTGTCCAGAATCACTATCCTTATTTCGTGTTTCTTGAACTGCTGCTTTGATACTGCCGCGGATATTATTCCTCCGGCTATTGCGGCGATGAAGTAGGCTGTTATTTCAGGTATGCCGTGCGGCAAATAACTTATGCCGCGCTCTATTCCCGCGATGAGGCTCTTCTGCATTATTTCGGTTCCTATGAAGAAGCCTATTACAGAGGCGTTCCACCCGAGCAGGAATATCGCGCCCGCGCCCCAGATGAATGAGAATAATATTGCGAGCACGAGGACCCAGAGGTTGTTCATGAATATGAGCCCGAAGCACTGTTCAAAGCTTTTTGTGCTGTCCGAGAAGCATTCCTGTTCGCCTATGACTTTTCCGGTTATGCCGTAGCGCACTTTTTCCTGTTCAGAAAAAACAATCGATTTTGGCGGAAGGATGCATTGCGCCCCGGTGCAGTTCTGCGCAGTTTCTGGAAGCACGGCGGTCCACAGCGCGAAGGAAACCATCATGCCCAGGAAAATCCAGCCGTAAATGTGTATTACCTCGAAATGCGTTGAAATGAATGCAAACGGAACGTCGTTTTCGTCCACCTCAACTTGCTCCTCCCTGAGGTAGAGTGCGTGCAGTATGGGCATGAATGCGACTGTTATGAACGCTATTTTGAGCACGGAGGAGCTTTCGGGGAAGAGGTTGTACGCCGCAAACATTGAAACGGTTGAAACCACAAAAGCCAGGAAAAATAGGTAAACGGGCCGTTTTTCAGCTATATTCACGTTTATGATGGATTCCAGGACCATAACGCAAGGATTATGGCGTAGTGATTTAAATAGGTTTCTGGAGAAAATTCTAATTGAATTAACCGGTTTTTGGAGTGGTTGTTTTTGCAGGAAAAGTCTTTTGTTTGCCCTGGCACTTTTTTGTCGTATGAGGAGGAGTTCCTTGCGGGCCCGAATGCGTTTGAGGACGGAACGGGAAGCGTTTATTCGGACAGCATCGGCGTCATGAGCCTTGATTCCAAAACCCATGAGGCCAGTGTCCGGAAAGCCACGCGCCCCACTAAAATACTTGAGAGGGGCGCGATTGTGATTGCCCTTGTCAGCACCGTGAAGAGCAGCTCCGTTTTGGTCGAGATTCTCGAGGCCGAGAAGAACGGCGAGCGCCTCGTGGTCCACAACCAGAACGGTTCCATAATGGTTTTCAATGTTTCAAACGAGTACGTGCGCAACCTGGAGGACGCGTTCAGGATGGGCGACATAGTGAAGGCGCGCATTCTGGAAGTCACGCGCTACGGCATCGAGCTCGAGACCAAGGCGCCGGAACTCGGCGTGATAAAGGCCTTTGGGGTAAAATCCAGGAAGCCATTGATTCTCATTGACGGGCGCCTCAGGGACCCGGTTACTGGCGCGATGGAAGAAAGAAAGATTTCAAGCGATTATGCTTTGAAGTGAGGTTGGTTTGCATGAAGATTGAAGTGATTAGAAGCGGCAAGGAAACCGCGGAATTCAGGCTTGAGGGCGAGCGCCACACATTCCCGAACCTTTTGAAGGAAAAGCTCCTTGAGGACAAGTCGGTTGAATTCGCCTCGTACATTCTCGAGCACCCGATGGGCAGGAATGCGAAGTTCATCGTGAAGACAAAGGGAAAATCGCCGAAAAAGGCCCTCGAAGATGCCGCCAAGGCAATCGAGGAAGACCTTGATGATTTCGGCAAAAAGGTTTCCAAGTCCCTCAAATAAATTTTTTCCGCCTGATTGCTTCCTTTTATTGCTGTGTGCTTTGCGATGCTGCGCGCGTTGAAGGAAAAACTCAAGTGGCTTGACCCGTTCACTTACGTGGACAAATTCATACTCCCTAAAATCGAGGCCGCTCCCAAAAAAATTCAGTTGCTTGTTTTTTTCGCGAGCTACGCCGCGCTCCTGATTTTGGTCTCTTTAATCACCGCGAACCCGCCCATGGTTTTTGTTTTCCTGAGCGCGGTTTACGCGTACCTTTATTTTTTCGAGAAAAGCGAGTCCGTAAAGTGGTCCGTTTATCTGCTCTCCGCGTTTCTTTTCGCGTTCGTGCTTTACAATTTCGTCCTTGCGTTCCTTTTGGGCTCGAATGCCCCTTTAATGATTGTTTATTCGGGCTCGATGGAGCCTACGCTTTACCGCGGCGACATAGTTCTGCTTTCCGGCTCCAAAAACTTTTCAATGGGTTTCGCGGCGCTAGATTTTGCGGTTGCCGGCAAAACCCTTTCGGATTTTGCGGAGGTGGGTTACTCCATAGATGCTTCCGGCAGGCTGAGGCCTTCGGCACTGAAAATAAGCGGCAATGAATACGCGCTGGATTCAAAGGGGCCGATAGTGGTTTATTACTCGCCGCTGCTGAAACGTGATATTATCCATCGCGGGGTTTTGCTGCTGCATGCTTCCGACGGGAATTTCCTGATTACTCTCGGGGACAACAATAACCGGATTGACGAGGACTGCGGCAAAACGGGCTCTGCCTACAACTGCATAACCGTGAACCCGGTTTCAGCCGGTTCGGTAAAGGGTGTTTATCTTTTCCATGTTCCTTTGATAGGTTATGCGAAGCTCCTCATTTTTGATGATTTGCCGTGGTTCTTCAATTGCCTTGGCATTTCCTTTAAGGGCAAGGTGGATTTGTTTGGGTGCGCGTTTTCATCCCCTGACCGGCGCGAGGCGCTTTCCCTCATGAACGGTTTTTAAAGGATTCCGTTTTGCAATGTTTCTGGTGTTGATTTGAACCTCGTGTATGGAAATGCCTCCGTTTTCAAGAAGTTTGTGGAGGGAATATCCGTGCTCGTTGACGAGGCCGAATTCGTTGTTGATGCTAATGGTTTGAGCCTCAAGGCAACCGATGCCTCGCAGATTTCGCTCGTTGATTTCGTGCTGCCGAAAAAGGCCTTCAAGGTTTTTGATTTTGGCGAGCCCATCAAGCTTGGCGTGGATTTGAATTATTTCAGCCAGGTGATGTCGCGCGCAAAGGCAAACGATTCCCTTGCTTTGGCGATTGGGAATGACAATTCAAAGCTTTCCGTGATTTTTGTGGG
The DNA here is from genome assembly GCA_000402355.1 of Candidatus Iainarchaeum andersonii SCGC AAA011-E11. GTDB lineage: Archaea > Iainarchaeota > Iainarchaeia > Iainarchaeales > Iainarchaeaceae > Iainarchaeum > Iainarchaeum andersonii. Next base: position 111,629 of record AQRS01000043.1, on the reverse strand, counting down.
CGGCTCGAAGAGGACTTTCTCGATTCCGCTGCTTAACCTGGGCGGTGCCGACTTGCCGATGCCGCGCATTGACTTTGATTCGGAAGTGAAGATAATGGCGGGCGCCCTGCAGGACAGCTTCAAGGATGCCGCGCTGATTTCAACGCACGTAGTGCTTTCGGTTGAGAACGATTCGTTCGTTGTGAAGGCGAACTCCAGCAAGGGGAATGTGGAAAACGTTTATGCGCAGAAGGATGAGCAGATGGTTTCCCTCAAGGCAGGCGAGGAAACAAGGGCAATGTTCCCCCTTGATTACCTCTCGAACATAGTGAAGGCCGCCTCTTCCGACACCGAAGTCCTTGTAAAGCTCAAGTCCAACGCGCCCGTGGAAATTTCTTATTCTGTGGGCGAGGGGAAGCTCACTTACTTCCTCGCGCCGAGAATAGAGTCGGATTGAAGCGATTTAATATCAAAAGACATTATTTTCAGTAAATCTCTTCAAGCGCGCCTATCTTCTTTACCCTTCTCGCGTGCCTCGAGCCTTTCAAGGGCTTTTTTGCGGAGAAAAAAGCGTCGAGGATTTTTGCCGCTTCCGGAGTTTTCGTGGTTTTTCCGCCGATACAGATTATGTTCGCGTTGTTGTGTTCGCGCGCAACTCTCGCGGTGTATCTGTCGTAAACTACCGCGGCTCTGATTCCTTTGATTTTGTTCGCGCTGATGCTCATGCCTATTCCTGTGCCGCACATGAGGATTCCGAAAGCATTTTTGCCTTGCATCACTTTTTCGGCCACTTTTTCCGCAAAATCCGGGTAATCAACGGAGTCTTCCGAATGCGTGCCCAAATCAATGGTTTCAAAGCCCTTTTTCTGTAGTAGGTGCTTTTGCACGTATTCCTTGAGCTTATAGCCCGCGTGATCCGAACCTAGATAAACCTTCATTTTTTCACCCTGTTGCCTCGGGACTGCGTTTTTACCATCGAGCCCCAAGGCGACCTTGCCCCATATGGGACGAGGCCTCGTCCCCGCAGGGGACAAGGAGATGGTATTCGCACCCAACAGCCGAAACTATTGTGTAACAAAAAGATTTAAACCATATAGTGGGGTTCAATTCTTTGGGGTAAAACTTGATAGAGCTTAAGGACGCCGCATTTTTCAAATCCGGGGTGGAGGCAATTTCCTCTTTCATTCCTGAAGGGAATTTCCGCTTCAACGACAAGGGCGTGCATTTCCGCGCGATTGACCCGAGCCAGATCCTTTTGGTCGACTTTTTCGTGGACAAGAAGCTGTTTGGCTCATATTCCATAGAGCCGTGCTTCATAGGCGTGAACATACTTGAATTGGGAAAAATACTTGCTAGGGCGCTTCCGAGCGACAGCATAACCATTGACATCACGGATTCAGAGTTATTGGTGAGCCTCAGCGGCGAGCTTGAGCGCTCGTTCAGGCTTCCCTTGATTGACGTTTCTGACGAGGAACTCAAGCTGCCGGAATCTGGATATGGTGCGCACATAGAAATCAATTCCCGCCTCCTTAAGGAAGCGCTGAAGGACGCGTCGCTTTTCAGTTCGAGCGTGGTCATCCGCACGAAAGGCGACAAGTTTTTTCTCGATGCGAAGGGCTCCGCGGGCACATTGAATTCTTCCTCGCAGTCAAAAGGCGTGAAGGTTGTTTCGAAGGAGGATGTTGTCTCGAAGTATTCGCTTAATTTCCTGCAGAACATAATCAGGGAGGCCGATGCCGATTCAATAGTGGCGCTTGAGCTCAAGAGCGACGCCCCGATGAAGGTGAGCTATAAAATAGGGGCCAGCGAGATAAGGTTTTACCTCGCGCACATGCTGTTGTGATAGCATGCAGCAACCGATTGAAGAGCTTAGGTTTGCGCAGAAATATTTTTTCTCCACGGCAGCAAAGATGGCCGTAAAGCAGTCGGGATACTTGCTCGAGGACATTCCGGAAAGCGTCCTGCGCCGAGCCGGGTCAATGGTTGCCTCGGCTTTCGAGGAAAAAAATTACGGCCCGCGCATCGAGGCATCCCCCGGGCTTCTCCTTGACGAGATTCTCGCGTTCCCTGCCGCAAAAATACTTGTTTCAATGATTGACCGCTTTGAGCTGTACAGGAAATTCTGCTCAATGGTTTCCGATTCGGTTTTTCTGAATCTCGAGAATGAAAAGAGCGACGTTCTCCTCGGCATCGCGATGGACCTCGGCCTCAAGGCGAACCTTTCGGAGGACAAATTTTTTTTTGTCGAACTAGCCCTTTCAGATTACCTCAGGCCGGAGCTTGACTCGGCTTCTATGAAGCTCGCGAATGCCCAGGTTTCCAAAGGAAAAGTTTTCCTTGACAGGAACCTGTTCGCGCGGCACGTTTCAATGATTGTTGCGCAGGAGCTGCGCGAATCGCTGCCGGTTCCCGTGAGGGGCGTGCCGGCGCAGTTCAAAAGCGCCGCGGATTCGCTCAAAGGAAGATTCGCCGAGGTTTCGAGGAAGCAGTTTTCCAGGACGGATTTCGGGGGCGTTGTCCCGGAAAATTTTCCGCCTTGCATGGCAAAAATTTATTCCGAGCTTATAGCGGGGGTAAAGGTGAACCACTCCGCGAGGTTCGCGATTGCAACTTTCCTTTATTCCATCGGCATGGAGCCGGAAAAAATAATAGACATGTACAGGCAGACCCCGAACTTCAACGAGAGAACCACGCGCTACCAGGTTGAGAGGCTCACCGGAATGAAGGGCGGTGCTGGTGCGAAGCCAGGTTCATCGAGTACAAGCGAAGATGGTGCACCCTACCGGCGCGGGTCTGCGCCGGGGTACAGTGCGCCGAGCTGCGACAAGATGCGCTCCTATAATTTGTGCGTTGCGAATTGCCGCGTGAGCCACCCGGTGCAGTTTTACACCCGCGAAAAATCCAAGCCGCACCCGGAATCAATCGGCGGGGAAAAAATATTTTCGGCATCGGAATAGTTTTTCCTGATTTTTTTCGCAATTGCACGGAAAAATCATTTTGAGGCGCGTTTGCAAAACTTTAAATATGGAAAGGCCCTTAGTTAATTAAATTTTTTCCACACAAAATGTGAAAAAATTTTCAAGGGAGGTTAGCACCAATGGCAGCCAAGAAGAAAAAGAAAGCAAAAAGGAAATAAACGGGCTTTTTTGCATAACATAACGCTAATCGGAATTTTTTACCTTTTTTCCCGTTCTTTTTTTTCTTAACGCTTTATTAATTGTTTTCCGCCAACCTAAATTATGGGGGCGGAGGATTTTCTCAGAGGGATGCTGCGCGGCTTTTATAGTGCGCACACTATCGGCTCCGTGCCGGAAATAAGCGCAAGGGAATTCGGCTTCGGGGTTTTCGGGAAGAAGATTTCCTCAAGGCACCTCGCTTTCAGGGATGCCGCTGAAATGAATTCTTTTCTGCGCGAAAAAACCCCGTTCTACATTTCCTATTCGGACGCGCTTTACTCGAGGCCTGCCGACAGGCCGATGGAGAAGAAGGGTTTGCTCGGCGCGGATCTGATTTATGAGTTTGATGCGGATGACATCAAAACGGATTGCAAGCTTTCCCATGACTCGTGGCAATGCATGAATGCGAAGTGCGGCGCTTCCGGAAAGGGCAACGTTGATGTGTGCGCGGAATGCGGTTCCGGAGCAAGCGTTGAAGAGTGGGTTTGCCCGGATTGCCTGGCGGAAACGAGGCGGCAGTCATTGAACCTCATTTCGGTTCTTGAGAAGGATTTCTCTTTTTCGGAAGGGGTTTCCGTGAATTTTTCCGGCAGCAAGGGCTATCATGTGCATGTGCGTGGCATTCCCGTGAGGGGCTTTTCGAAGGTCGCGCGCCTTGAGCTGCTTGATTATCTCACGGGAACAAATCTTGATTTGAGGGCCCTTGGCTTTGTTTATTCAAATAAGGCTTATTCCTGCCCCAAGAGAGGTGCTGCAAAGGGCTGGTCAAAGCGCATCCTTGAGCGGATAGAGGCTCTTTTCAATGAGGGGGATGCCTCGAAAATAGCGGTTTTCGGCAACGCAAAGGTTTCCCAGGCCAAGAAATTATTAAAAGAAAAGCAGGGGCTTATTAGTAGCATGGACAGGGGTTTTTTGGTTAGCGGCCGTTCGGGGGTAAATGCGGAGCGCTTCTGGGGTTCAATGCTTGGCTTTGCGGTTTCCGAGGACAAGCTTGAGATAGACAGGCAGACTTCCATTGACATAAACAAGATAATCCGCGTTCCGGACACACTTCACGGCTCAACTGGTTTGCAGGCAAAGGAGGTTCCGCTTTCTGCGCTTCCTTCCCATAACCCTTTGAAGGAGTGCGTTGTTTTTTCCGGCGCAGAAGTCAGGCTTTCCAAGGTTGTTGCGCCGAAATTTTATCTGAATGGCGGATGGTTCGGCCCTTTTAATGGCGATGAAGTGTCGTTGCCTTCCTTTGCGGCATTTTATCTGCTGGCGCGCGGCAGTGCGGAGCTGGTGAGCTGAATGACTGAACTTTCTTACGATGAGATCAGGCGCATCCACAGGCTGGAAAAGAATACAGTGAAGCTTGTCGAGGTCGAGCCCGAGTTTTACAACGGCCTTTATTCTTTCCTTTCGCAGGAGAAGCAGGATTACCTTGCTTCATTGAAGGATTTTTCCTCCACCAAGGCCAGGGATTTCGTGAACCTCAAGAAAATGGTCGAGGAGATTTTTGCGATGCGCGAAAAAAAGATTCTGAACCGCGCCCTTGTTTCTTCGCGCACAAAGGAAGTAAGTGACGAGCACCTGGCGCTGCAGGAGAGGAAAATGTTCCACGAAATCCTTTCCACCATTGAAAAGCACAATTCTCTTCTCGAGGAAATCTTTTCGGGCGGCGCAAAAAGGAGCGGGGACAAGAAGGATTTAAATAAGCTTTCCGTGAAGATTCTCTCTGACATCCCCGAGTTTGTGGGTTCGGACATGGATGATTATGGGCCTTTCCAGAAGGGCGTGGTGGTTTCACTGCCCGTAAAGATTGCGAAACTCCTTTCGGAGAGGAAGCTTGTTGAGGTGATTTCATGAGCAATGCCGGTTTGATACCTAATCCAAAGACAAAGTTTTACCGCATAAAATGCCCGGCCTGCGGCAACGAGCAGAATGTTTTCAGCGCGGCCTCGAGCAAGGTGCGCTGTGTTGCCTGCAATTCGGAGCTCGCGCAGACCGGCGCGTCAAAAATAATCCTCAAGACGAAGATTCTGAAGGTGCTGGAGTAGTTTTTCCTTATGGATGATTTTCCGGAAGTCGGCGAAATAGTGATTGGGCGCATCACTAAGGTGCTGAATTACGGCGTGTTCATGGAGCTCATGGAATACGGGACTCTCCAGGGTTTTGTGCACATTTCCGAGGTCAGCAGCAGTTGGGTAAAGAACATAAGGAATGTCGTCAAGGAAGGCCAGGTGCGCGCGGGCAAAGTCATTAACGTTGACATGCAGAAGAGGCACATAGACATTTCCCTTACAAAGGTTCCCACGAGTGCGCAGCGCGCGAAAGTAGAAGAGTACAAGCAGACCAAGAGGACGCAGAAGCTCATTCAGTTGCTTGCGGTGCAGCTCAAGGAGAAGCCCGAAAAGGCAATGGAGGAGGTTTCAGAGCCGCTGCTTGCGAAATACGATTCGCTTTACGCGGCCTTCAACGCGGCCCTGCTTGAAGGGGAATCCGCATTGACTGGCGTCCCGAAAAAATGGGTCGCGCCGCTTCTGGAGCTGATTGAAAAGAATTTTGAGATTCCGCAGAAGGAAGTGCGCGGAAAGCTCGTCATTTCTGTTCCGGGCTCGGATGGCGCGGAAAAAATCAGGGCTGCTTTTGCTGATGCGGAAAAGAAGAATGCGAAAAAGGCGGTTTTCGCTTATGAGGGTTCCGGAAAGTATTCCGTGAAGGTCGTTTCAACTGATTACAAGTCCGCGGAGAAAATCCTGAAGGCGTCTTCCGATGAAATAATTTCCGCGATTTCCTCGAAGGGCGGCAAGGCGGAATTTGTGAGGTCGGAATAATGCCAACCACGATAAAGTTCCTTTCCGAAAAGAAATTCAGGGACGCGACTCTTTTTGTGGGCCTGCCGGGAATAGGCCTCGTGGGAAAGATTTGCGTTGATTACCTGCTGAAGCAGTTCAAGGCGGAAAAGATTGCGGAAATAACTTCGGATTTTTTTCCCCCGAGCGTGCAGACGGAAAAGGGTCTCGTGAGCCTCATTAAGGACGAAATACATTATTTTCCTTTCAAGGGCTCGGATTACTTGTTCCTTTCGGGGCCGGTTCAGCCTCCGCTTGATTCGAGGTCTTCCTCGATGGAGGAGCATTTCGAGTTTTCGCGCGCAATCGTGGAGGCGCTGAAGCAGAGGGGCACGGCAAAAATCTGCACGCTGGCCGGCTTGAATGTCGGCGAAAAGAGGCTTCACTCCGAGCCGCACGTGATTGTCGCGTCCACGACCAAGGCGGAGATGGAGGAGTGGAAAAAGTTTGGTGCGGTGAATGACAGGCCTGTCGGCCTCATCAGCGGCGCCGCGGGTTTGCTTATCGGGATAGGTAAGGAATATGGCCTGAATGGCTCCTGTTTAATGGGGGAGACGAGCACGCGCCTTGTTTACGGCGACCCCGGTGCGGCCAAGAAGATAATCGAGCTTTTGATTAAGCGTTACGGCTTTGTGGTTGAAATGGAGGCAATGGAAAAGGAGGCCAAGGAAATTGAAAAGGCCTTTTCCGAACTCAATAAGCAGTTTGACGAGGGCGAGGAAGCGCCCGCCGCGGGCCTGAGCTACGTCAGGTAATTTTCCGCTTTTATAGCAAACCGTGGAAGTTTTTCGGTTTTTTCCGGCTGTTTATTTCGCCAAATTATTTTATTGGCGTATTATATTTTTCAGTATTCCCCCAGGGTTTTCTGCATTCCTTCTTCGGAGATTCCTTCGAGCTCCCTGTAAAGCTCCTTTTTCTTTTCCTGCATTTCCTTTTCGCTCGAGCAGATTATTGGTTTCCCGTAGTTGCCCCCGCCGCCGGGTATGTAAAGGACAAAGCCTTTCCTGAATGCGATTATTTTTTCCGCAACTTCCTTGTCGGCTTCGCGCAATTCCGTTTCTTTCGCGTCCACGAGCACAAAAATTTCGTTCCCGAATTTTTCAACGAGGCTGAGCCAGCGTGACTGCACCGCCCTGGTGTTCACGCCTTTGGAATTCACTGCTGCCTGTATTATTTCCGCCAAGGGGAGCAAATGCAGATATGGCGGCCTGAATTCCGGGTGGGTTTCCTCCTTAAAGTCCGCAATCATTTCGATTCTGTCGCGCACGCCGCGCTTTATTTCCCCCTGGCATTTGACGCATCTCCATTTCAGGGCCTCCGCCTTTCCAATCCTGTATTTTGCGAAGCAGGAGTTGCATGCGGTTGCGTGGTATTTTCCTTCGCGCGGATCCAGGCCGGCGTTGAGTGTAATCAGCTTCTCATCCTTTTCTTCAATCGCTTTTTTCAGCGACGCAAAATCCGGCTTCCGCATTTTTATCCTGTTGAATTCCCTGCCTATGCGATTCGGCCATGGAGAATGTGCATCAGAACTTGTGAGGAACGCGTATGAGTGGTTTTCCTTTATCAAATCCGCAAAGTACGAATCCGCACTCAGGCCGAGTTCTATGAACTTGAGTTTTTCGTGCATCGCGCCGTAAGCGCCCTTCAACGAATCATAGAAAGCATAGATGCCGGTGTATGGCGTGAATGAGTGTGCGGGCCCGAAGATTCCGCCGCATTCAACGACTTTTTCCGCGATTTGCTCCGCGCTGAGCCTGAGTTTCGGCCTGCCGCAGAGTATGCAGTCGAGGTTCCCGAATCCCAAAATTTTTTCCCTTAATTCAGTTGCGCTTTCGAGCGAGGGCAGGTAGAAAAGGTGGTGGATTCTCCTGTTGTCCTCGACTTCGCCGCCGACAATGAAATTGCATTTTCCCTTCAAATCCGCGTAAACCCCGTTGCTTTCCTCGACAAGGTTTTTTTTCACGTGCTCGAACCATTTTTTGTGCAGGATGTCCGCGGTAACCAGGGCATCAAGGCCCTTGAGTTTCGACTGCTCCGCCATTACGGGGATTTCCATGTTTTTGCTTACCCCGCCGGCGTAAAGCCCGTGCATCTGCAGGTCAAGGTTGAGTTCGAGCATCCGCAATATTGGGCTTGAAACGCGTATTAAACCCTTGTTGCGGGGCTGTTGCTCACCAACCCAACCCCCCTACGGGGATTCCGTTGACGGGAAGCCCACACCCTTGGGCGTGGGTTATTCACTATAAAAACACTATCGTTAATTTATTTTAAGTAAGGTAAGCCATCTGCTTGCGGGGTTTTTGCCCGCCTGCGCGTTGCTTATATAATAAAGAAATTAATAGGGTTGGAAAATTAGAGTTGGAGTAAGTTTGCATGGGCCGTTTTACCGAGGAGCAGAAAAGGGTTGCGTTGCTTTTGCTTAACGCGCCGAAAACCGTTGATGAGCTGAATAAGCAGCTAGGGATTCCGTTTGATGAGCTCAATGACAACCTTAGGCAGATGCTCAAGCTCAAGGTTGTAAAGGTCGAGGGTTATCCGCAGAAGTACAAGCTCATGGAGAACATTGCCGAGGCAGTGAGGAGGCGCAAGGATATCCAGGAAAAGGACCCCTTCAACCTCAGGATTTCCGCAGTTATAGAGTTCCGCGGGGTCGAGGAAATGTTCCTCAAGAAGAGCATGGACGAAATAGAGAAGAAGATTAAGGCGGACAAGAACTACACGATTTACGATGTTTTCAGGGCAAAGCCTATGGCGGAGCATGGGCACGTGACCTCTTACCTTGAAGTGAACCTGAGCGCCAAGGACTTCACCTCTTTGGTGAGGTTCCTTTACTTCTTTGGCCCAACCTCAGTAGAGGTCCTTAGCCCCAAGCGCGTTGTCCTGGCAATGGATGACCTTCAGGACGCGTTCATGGAAATGGTGGAAATGATTCATTCCTACAACAATGCCATGCTCAAGTCCATGAGCAAGGGCGAGCTCGAGGAATTCGCGAAAGGCCTTTACAAGCCGGCCAAGTGAGCAACCCAATTCCCTGTCGGGAATTCAGTTGACGGAAGGTTTTGCTTCGCAGCAACCCAACCCCCTACGGGAATTCAGTTGACGGAAGGTTTTGCTTCGCAGCAACCCAACCCCCTACGGGGGTTCAGTTGACGGAAGGTTTTGCTTCGCAGCAAAAGCCTGAAAAAGCTTGGGTTTGCAGGCAACTTATTCCTAATTTTCTGTTTTCATATTAATGCCCCCCAAAACACCCCAAAACAAGAATTTCGCTGTTTGCCGAAAAAAGCGATTTCCTTTTAATTTCTTCCCTGCCTAATGCTTCTTGTTCTCGGGCTCGTTAAGGCGATTTGGAACGGTTCGTTTATTGACTGACAACCCTTCCTCAAAAGCCTTAAATTTTGCCTTATTCCCTATTTAAAGGCGTTTACGGGTTTGGTACAAAACCGAAACGTTTTTAAAGAAAGTGAGCGAACAAGTATAAGAGCCTACAATCGGCTTTGCCATGAGCATCGCCGATGTAACTTTTCATAGGATTTGTGAGGTGAAACAAAACATGAAAGGACTCAACGTAAAGAAGTTGGCTGCAATAGCTACAGGAGCGGCCTTGCTGGGAACAGCAATCGCGCCTATAGTGACGGCAACTAACGTCACAAAGAACGATATCTTTGATAGCACAGGTTCGCCGAACGTGAACATAGTAATAGGTTCACAGGCTCAACTCTCAGACGCTGTCTGGGCAGGAAACCTTGCGGCAAAGATAGCGGAAAAAGCCGCTACAACCAAGCAGGTTAGCGTTTCAGCTACCGGCGAGGGCGGAGCAGGCGCAGATGTTGACTTAAGCGACCTTACGGTCGACATTACTGTCGGAGGGACAATCAGTTTCGGGGCCGGTTCAAAGAACTACAATGTGCTCCTTAACTCCGGTTCTACCCAGGCAGAGTATGAAGTGCTGACAGGACAGGTTCAGGGCGACAACAATGCTTTGACCGATGCCCAGTTGCCGCACTTGTACAACGCTACAATAAACCAGAAAGTGAACAACGGTGACCAGTCAAACCAGACAACCTCTTTGACAGTCAAAGAACTGATTCAGATTGATGCGGACGCGAAGTTCGACACGACAACTGACGTCAAGGACCTTGTCACCACGATTGACTCGGAAGCATTCAGCTACAAAGTCACAATAGGTTCCTCAACTTCAGGTGTTGACCTGGGTTCGACCTCATTTACTGACGGTAGTGATGACAATGTCAAAATAATCTTCTTCGGTGAGGAGTATGAGCTGAACACCGCAAGCCTGTCCACTACGGGCACAAAGAACATAAAGCTTGTTAAAAGCTCGGCTAGGGAATCATACAACGAAGGGAAGTCAATCGAAGGTCTCCTAGGCGACAACGAGTACGCCGACGAGGAAGTCAGCATCAAGGTCGTGCAAATAATCCAGACCGGTGCTGCGGTAGCAGCCTACCAGGCAACCTTTGAATTGTACGACTCTACAGGCACTCTCATAGACACGAGAACTGTGAGCACTGCCGAGAACCTGAGGGATAGCTTCAAGGACTCGGGCCAGGATGCGGCACTTGCAAGCAATCTCTTCGTTGACACGATTGCTGTCGGTGCAACCACAGGCGTAGGCTATGTGGAAGTAACGAAAGGAACGGATACTGTTGAGCTGTTCAATAACGGCAGGTATCCATACGACTCTACCAATACAAGCGGGACAAAGCCATACAAGGCAATCCTTGCCGTAGGGACATCAGACGCAAACTCCCTGTACTCAATAGAAGTCAGGAACAGCGCTGAGAAGTGGACAGACCCATCAGGGGATGACTACGACTTCGGCCCACTGTACCCGATAAAGTCAGGGCAGTCACTCACCGGTAAAACTGGTGCGCAAGCAGTATTCCTCCAGGGTTTGCCTGACGGAACACAGGGAAAAGGTTACGCAAAAGTAGAGTTCCTTGGTTTCAGGGGCGGCGAGGAGAAAACAGTCATTGAAATCGGAAAGGATGTCACTGGCTTGGCCTCCGGAACCAAAGGCGGCCTCTCATTCAGGGCTGACAACGACGACCTAAGGCAAGTGCCTTTCTACATCAAAAGGTCGGACACAAACTCGGGAAGCACTTTCGAGTTTGAGGGAAAGGACGTCTGGTACAGCATGAGATTCGCGACAGGCACGGGCGGAAAAACAACCGCAAACGACTATAACATCACAGTGAACGACCAAGACTACATCAACGGCAGGATCTGGACAATCGGCGCAGGCGGAGACCAGAACGCCACTTTGAGCGTCCAAGGTGTTGGCCCACTGAACATTGATGCCAACGCAGACAATCTTGCTGGTTCAAGGGCAGTTTGGGATAACAACAGCTTCACTATCGATGGTGTAACCTACAAGGTCACTGACGCAAACATGGGCGCAGGCCTGAATAGGATGGGTGTGGTTGTCGACCTCGCAGTTGAACTCAGACTCTCGACCGAGAGTGGAACAAAAATCTACAACTCGAACGACGAGACCACCGCCATCGCAGTTGCGGATGCCTCGGAAGGACTGTTGTTCCTGACTAATAACGTTCCATTCGATGGAAACGCTATTACCGCGGGAAGTGGAGGAAAACCGGTCACGGTAGGACTCTACACGACAAGTAAGGATAGAAGGGTTTACTACGCTGCCAAGTACAACACGATCAGCGGTAAGCTGTTCTTGATGCTGGATGCGGACAAGATGGGTTCGGGCCAGAGCGACAACATCCAGAACAACCACAAGATATCCTTCCTGGGAACAAACGTTCCTTCGGACAACGGAACCTACACAGAAGCAAGCGACCTGAACACGTTTTATGCAGACGGCCAGAGTTCACCGGGGTCAAATCCGGGTAAAGAAATAGCCATCCTGAATGACGGGACGACTACGACATGGCAGTACGCGCACTTCGTGCCTAAGGATTCGGACTTCAACACGAGTGGTCAGAACAGCGGCCTTTACACGGCGGCATCAGCCTACTTCGTTGCAGAGTTCCTTGTGAACGATGCGGTAAGCAACGGCGACTTCAACGTGTACGTGGACACTGAGACTGGCGGAAACATAGGCCCGTTCGACAGCACAACCAACCTGACGCAGTACACCAACGGAGACCTCAGGTATAGGGGAACACCGGCCTGGAATCTAAAGTCAGGGACAACAAGCACTTTCCTGCACGCCGGTTATACGGATGCATCGACAAAAGCTTGGTTGCTCGACAACGATGCAGGCGTGAAAATAAGTGCCCCACAGACGGCTGAGAAGATAGACATCACCGTCTACGGAACCGAGGTTACAAGAGAAGTCTCAGGCGGAGAAACAATCTCCCTGGGTGTCGGCGACGAAGGAACCACCGACTCCGGAACGAAAGTCACCGTTACGGCAGTCAACGGCGGCTCATGCACAATAGGAGACGGCTCAGGCAGCGTAGTTTGTACGGCTAACCCGACAAGCTATACAAGCCCGGCAGCGGTCAAGAATCCTATAGTGTACATGGATACCGACGCACCGGCAGGAACCAACATAATTGTTGGAGGCCACATAGTCAACAGGCTTGCATCAAGCCTCGCTGACAGGCTAACTGCCCCGGGCCAGAAAGTTGCGGAAGTTGACGCGGCAAGCGGAGACATCTTCGTAGCTGGATACACGGCACAGGACACCGGATCAGCGGTACAGGAACTCATTAACGACATTGACAGAATGCAGTTGGCGTAAGCCAACTGTTTTTCTTCTTTTTTTCTTTTTTTATAAACCCTCAGCGGCAGCTCCAAATTTTCTTTACCTGTTTTTCCATTATTTTTTTCCTTTTTTGCAGCAATCCGCCTAACGTTAGGCTCTGGATTTTAAAGCTTTTTTCAGCCAAATCTTTCCATGGGAAAGAACATTTATTTTTACGTTACGGCGCTGGTCGCGGTCCTGATATTGCTTCTGCTGGCCTTCATAGCCTTCAACACGGATTTTTCGCCCTACAAGTATTCTGTTTCGAGGAACGGCCTTGAGTTTGTTTCGAATTCGGGCCAGCCCTCGGATATTTTGGATGCGCTGAAGCAGCACGAAACATTCATTATTTCGCCGCAGTTCGCGGCAAGCGGCCCGGAAAACAGTTACATGACTTCATCCATAACCATCATGTCGGCTGTCCTGATTGACAAGGCAAAGGACGTCATTATTGTGGCGCGCGTCCTTGATGACAAAGGAAATCTCGTGAAATGCCAGTCGAATATGGGCGATGTAAAAACCAACAAGGAGCTTTCCCCTGAAGAGTGCGGGAACATAATAAATGATTCGGCAAATGCCAGGGTTTTCATTTCTTTCCCCCCGAAAGGAATTTCCTCGCCGCGCGTTCTTCTTGAGGACGGCAAGGCAACCATTATCCCGAATTCCTTTGAGGGCGTTTCCGGCGCTTCATACATTTTCATGGAGAGCCTTTACGAGGACACCCCGCAGATAATCGAGCGCGTGAATCTCATTGTGAGCAAGCTCAAGTGAGCAACCCAATACCCTAACGGGCATTTCGTTGGCGGTGTGTTTGCTTTGCAGCAACCCAGTACCCTAACGGGGGGGTTCCGTTGACGGCATGTTCATTCAGATGCCCGGGCATGCGCACGGGTTTTTAACTTTCTTCCAACAAAACTATTACCATGAACCTGAGGCTTCGCACGGCAATTGTTTTCGCGCTCCTGCTTGCATTGGTCTATTTTCTGGTGAAGATAGTTTCTATTTACATCCTGATTATTTTCTTCAACATTGTGCTGCTTTACATTAATTCGGTTTTCCTGTTCGCCTATCTCGACCTCAAGGGCGAAAAGCAAACAACCATGAAGAAGTGGCCGTCGGTTTCAATAATAATTCCGAACTACAATGGGGAAAGCACGCTCGCGAAATGCATCGAGTCGGTAAAGGCGCTTGAGTACCCTTCCGGAAAGGAAATAATTGTGATTGATGACGGCTCAAGGGACGGTTCGCGGGCAATCCTGAAAAAATTTTCCGGAATAAAGCACATCCTGAAAAAGAAAAACATGGGCAAGGCGGCGGCCCTTAATGACGGCATAAGGCTCGCCAGGGGCGAAGTGATTGTTACGATTGATTCCGACACTTTTCCTGAAAAGGATTGCCTTGTCAAAATGATTCCCTGCCTGAATGGGGGTGTTGCAGCGGTAACGGGTTTTGTGAGGGCATTCAACACAAAAGGCTTTGTGGAGAAGCTGCAGGAGATAGAGTATCTTGTTGCTTTCGGGTTTTTCCAGAAGATTCTTTCCGACATCAATGCTATTCTTGTGACGCCCGGCCCCATGAGCGCTTACAAGGCAGGCGTGCTGCGTGACATTGGCGGCTTTGACGAGAAGAACATTACCGAGGACATGGAGATTGCTTTTAGGCTCAGGCAGAACGGGTGGCGCATTGCGGCTTGCATAGATGCGCACATGTATACCGTTGTTCCGGATAACATGAGAAGCCTTTTCAGGCAGCGCACGCGCTGGTACAGGGGAAAATTCGTGAATACCGTGAAGTACGGCGGGATGCTTTTCAACCCGAAGTTCGGCGAATTCGGTTTGTTCACTTTCCCGTTTTCAGTGATTGTCGAGTGGTGCGTGGTCATGTTCGTATTCGTGATGGTTGCCGCGAACATCGAGGCCGTGCTGAATTATTTCGGCGCGCTTTCGCTTGTTTTGTCCGCCGGAGTAAGCCCGGAGTATTTTATTCCGGCTTTTTTCGGCCTCAATTCGAGCTTCTTTTTTTACCTCATAGGCGCCGCGTTTTATTCGGTTTTCATTTACTACAGCCATGAATTGGCGGGCGTGAAACTCGGGTTGGCGCGCCTTCCTGAAATAACTTTATTTATAATTGTTTACAGCATATTCATTTCAGCGGTATTTTTCTTCGGCTTTTTCAAGGAGATAAACCGGAGTGATTATTCATGGTGAACAAGTACGCCAAGGCGCTTTTGCTTACGCTTGTTTTGTTCGTGCTTGGGCTCGGCATTATGAGCTATTTTGACAACGCGAGGGTAAGCGGAATTTCCAATTCAATCGAAGTGGCTTCCCTCAACACGGAATCCACTTACCAATTGCTGCTTTACACCCAGATTTTCGGCGACGATCCGGCGATTTGCCCCGTGCTTTCAAAGAACATTGATTCGCAGGTCGAAAAGCTCGGGGGCCTTTTGTCGGAGCTTGGGCAGGCAAAATCTCAGGGTTTTTTTGCGGACATCGGCCTGGCGAAAAGGAAGTACCTTGTCCAGAACGGCCTGCTTTACCTCCTTGTGGAAAAATCACGGAAGGACTGCGGCAACAAAGGGATTGTTCCGGTGCTTTACTTTTACCCTGAAAAGTATTATTGTGCCGAGTGCGCCGCCCAGGCGGCCGTGCTGAATTCGGTGGTTGCGAAATGCCGGAACGTGAGGGTGTTCGCCCTGCCATATGATTATGGCCTTCCTTTGGTTGATTTGCTGCTCGAAAAGCACGGAATCACGAGTTTTCCCGCGGTCATAATAGGGGGTCACGAACCAGTGGCTATTTCGAACGGTTCGGTGATACCTCGTACAGATATCATGCAGAAAATACAGTGCCAGCAATAATTAGGGCTATTGAGCCTGTTTTTATGTGTTTTAGGGGTTTTTAGGGGTTTTTTTACCCGTTATTCTCATAGTTTTTTTTCATTGTTCAACTGACCCTGAGTTCATATTTTTTGGGTTGCGGGGAACAATTTTTGGGTTTTAGGATGATATAAGAACCCCCTTTGATTATGTTGAAGTCTCCTTTGTTCGGGGCGTTTTTTTCATCCATCAGGACTATTGCCACGCCGCTTTCAGAAAGCGCATTCGTGTCCGCACTATCAGGAAGCGGCTCCGCAACAATTCCTGCTCTATAAAGGTAAACCCACTCGTTGCTCATCACCCTGCATTCCTTCAGGAAACCTTCTTTTGGCAGGGTTTTTTCTGCGGGCTGCATGGCTACGAACCCGTACGCGGCTCCTGCAATCAGGAGAAGTATTACTGCAATTGTGAGCTTCCCGTTGATTTTTTGCGCAGAAATGTTCAGTGCCTGCGCCGGCACAAGCGCATTCAGGAACCTGTATTCCTTGATGCCTGAAACAAGCACCTGCAGGGCTGCGGCAATTGCCGAGAGATTGTATTTTCCGAACGCCTTTGCTTTGCCGAGCGCGAGGGTGGCGAGGAAAAAACCTATGGTTGCGAGCATCCCCAAATCAAATTCCTTGAATAGCCCCTTCTGCTGAATGTTTAGCGCAATGGTTTCCTGCAAACTGAAGAACGCATTGCCAGTATATGCATAATTGAATGCCAGCCATGGAAGCCATATCGCGGCAACCACGAGCAGAAACTTTGGCCAATGCTTTTTTTCCATTTCAAGGAGCAGGACAAAAACGTAAAGGAAAAAATTGTACCTCGAAAGGGTTGCGAGCGCAAAGAAGAGCCCTTTTTTTGTTGGCCCATTGATTGAGAGCGCGAGCAGAAGGAATGAAAGCGCGAGGAGGTCGCTCCCGAAGTTTGATGCGAACAAAATTGTGGGAAAAAGGAATGCGAGTGCGGGGAATAACAGCTGATTTATTTTGCCTTTTTCATTTTTGTAAATCAGCAGGATTGCGGAGAAATAAAGCGTGCTTGCCATGAGTGCCGAAACGATTGTGGAAATTTCACCCGCACCGAAAAGGCAATTCATTATTCCCGGCATCGGCGGCCTGAGCCACTCAAAGTAAATTTGTTCGCCGCAGAACCACTTTCCCTGGAAAAGATATGTTATCCTGTCCCACTCGAGAAAGGAAGCCTGCCACAATTGGATTGCCAGAAAAATGCAGAAAAAAACAATGAACCACTTGTATTCGCGCGCCGCTTTCCATGCTTTTTCGGCAAAGTCACGCATTGTTTTCACTTCAGCTTTTCATTAATTCCCTGAGAACCGTGGTTGCATAGTTGCCCTTTTCCAGCGAAAACCCTGTTTTTAGCTTGAGCTTTCCCTCGTTCAACTCGTCCTCCGAAATCCCTAAAATTCCCGGGTTTTCGGGCTTCACAAGTATTTTTTTCCGAGCGCCCGAGCAACTGAGCTCCATGAAACTCTTGACCCTGAAATCCTCCAGCTTTACGCCCTCTTCCTCCATAACCCGTTTTTCTATTTCCCCGGGCTTTCCTTTTGCAAACTCCGTGTCAAACCCTATAAGAGGAGCCATGGCTATTCCATCCTCGACAATGTCGCCTTCGACAGGCTGCAGGCCCAATCCGGTTTCCATCCGCCTGTTTATTATCTGGTTGAAAAGGTAGCTCTGGTACGCGTGCGTGAAAAGGTAAGTCAAGTGCCTCGGCAATTTCTGGAACGCGCCCACAAAATCCTTCGGATACTTGCAAAGGTGGTGCAGGATTGCGCGCTCGAACCTGAATTTTGCCGGAAATTCTTTTGTTGCCCTTGCAAAATCCAGCGTTTCCAAAAGGTTTTTCCTCGCAATTGCAATTTCCTCTTCTTCTGTGCTCGGCGAGGTAAGGTAGAGCATTATTGCTTCCTCGAATTTTTCCTCAATGAATTTTTTCCCGACCTTGTGCGTTATTTCGCGCGCTCCTCCGAACCTTTGTTCCCCGAAATAATTCGCGATTCCGTTTTTTTCCGCTTCCGCAAAGAATTTTTCCGCATTTTTTTCGAGTTCCTTTTTCTCCATTGAAATGTTCCTTATGGTGATTTCGAAATCGTTTCCTTTTAGTTTGCCTATTTCCATCCTTTCGTTGCTCCAGTGCGCGTTTGTAAGGGAGACATAGCGCTGGTTGAACGCTTCTAGCGCTTTCGCTTCCGGTTTCCAGATTGAAATCAATTGCACGGTTATTGCGCGCTTGTCCTTCATTCCCGCGTACCCGAGCCTTTTCGGCGAACAATGCAAATGCCTCGCAACCCTCCTCAATGCATCATTTGTGTCGAGGTTGAATTTTTCCATTTCAACGTGCAGGTATTCTTCGCCGTTGTTCTGCGGCACAATTAGTTCCTGGTTGCGTTTTTCAGGCCATTCGCCGAACGCCTTTGTCTCAAGCGTTTTTCTCTCGAAGGTTATTTCGCGCACAATGAAATCGGCTATCCTTTTCTTGATGTCGCCGCCTATTCCTTTTGATGCGGTGCTGTAATGTTTTATTCCTGTCATAAAAAACCATTATTGCTTTGCCATTGCCTGTCTTGCTGCCCATGTTGCGCAGAGTTCGCTTGCTTCCTTGAGGTGCTCTTTTTTTGTGAATGAATGGTTTGCGTCATCGAAAACCTTGAGGCCTTTCGGCTGGTATGCTTTTTCGAATAGCTTCTGCATCTGGCTGAGCGGAACTTCCTCGTCTTTTTCACCATAAACAAATAGCACTGGTACATTCACTTTTTTTATTGTGTGGAACAAATCCATTTTCAGCGCGTCATCGAAGAACTCTTTTTTAAGAACAAATTTTTTCCCGCCCTTCATATATTCCGCTTCGCCTTCGCGCATGCACTTCTCGACCAAATCCTTTCCGAACCTTTCGATTATCCTTTCGGGATAAGTGATTCCTGCAATGCCTATGGCTGATTCAATTCTCCTGTCGTTTGCGGCCTGCATCAACGCAACCACTCCGCCCATGCCGTGCCCCGCGACGCAGGGTGTTTCAAACCCCATGTGCCCGAAATAATCGAGAACCGCCTCGAGGTCCTTTGCTTCCTTGGTGTAAGTAGATTTTCCGAATTCGCCTTGTGATTCTCCCTTGCCTGAAAAATCGAACCTGAAGGAATTTGTCCCTTTCTTTTCAAGCGCCGAGCAGATTCCCTTCACAAGTTTGTGCTCTTTTGTCGAGGTGAAACCGTGGCATACAATCACTATTTTCATTTCCGTGCCGCATTTGTGGAAAATCCCTTTTAGGTTTTCGCCGCTGTTGTTTCTTATGGTGATTTTTTCCTCTGGCATAAAACCCCCTTTGTTCGGCGCTTCGGCATCAGATTTTGTAGCGCAGCATTGCCGCTATTCCGCCGAAGCCCCTGAAGAACTGCTCCCCTTCAGGGGTATCAACAGAAACAACTTTTACCGAAGCCGAGGTCTGCGCCGCCTTTTCAATCATGTAATCAATGTAATCCATTTCCTCTATGACTTCCATTCCGGGGCCTGCCTTGAAAGAATTTGTTTTGTCCACGACAATCTGCGTTTCTTTGGTTGTTTCGTTTTCCAGCTTGTAGACGACCCACTCTATTCCCTCGCTCACAAGGACTATTGCGGCCTGCCCGAGTTCAAGCGATTTCAGCACTTCCTTTTCCCCGTAAGTGGCGAGGCCGTCTTTCGCGAGCTCCGCGAGGAACTTGCTCATTATTGCGCGCTCCTTCATGAGGTCGGTGTCCTTCAGCAACTCTTCGGATTTCTGCACGAGTTCCCGTATGCCCGATTCATCCGTATAACCGGTATCCATTGCTCCCAGGATTTTTTTCTTTAAGCGGTGGTCTATCAGGTCCTTTTCGAGGAAAAAGTTTTTCGTCATTCCGGGGCCGCCGATTATAATGCCTTTTATTTTTTCTTCGTCCGGCAGGAATGCCATGTTAACTTTTTCGCTTATTCTCTTGTAGAACTCCTGCTCCGCCTCTTCTCGCAACCTTTCAAAACGTAATGCAGATTGTCCGCCCGCCTTGAATTTTCCCATGTATCCTGAAGTGAAGTGGCCTATTATTTCGTATCTTTTTCCGATGAGGGTTGCTATTGTCGCTTCGTTCTTGTCAATCGTTATCAATGCGTAGATTCCTGTCGGCTTCGCCATTTCCTTCAGTGGCTCCAAATGGAATTCGGAATCGCACCAGTAGCGTTTCGTGTGCAGTTCCTTTATGGGCTTCACGGTGAACAGCCTGATGTCAGTTCTTCCCTCGGTTTCGGATATGTTTCCCGCGAAAATAACCAGGCCGTTTTTCGGTATCTTGAAGTCTATCTGCTTGAGGAAATTGATTATTTTGCGCAGGGCTCCTTGAACGTTTTTTTTGGTGCTGGGGCTCTTGATGTTCGAGCTCTGTGAAATCTCTTCGGTCAGCTGCCCCATCACCGAGCTCCTGTCAGAATCCGAGGGAACGTAAACCGAAATGAGTTCCGTGCCCCTGCCCCTGTATTGCGCGAGCTTCTTGAGTTTTTTCTTGAATACAACTTCCTCTCCCTGAGAGGACTCGTTAGGTTCAACCATGGTTATCACTATGAGAATTGAGAAAACAGGCTAATCGCAGGAATTTGTCTGCATGTAATGAATTTGCAGGCTCTTGATTAAAATACCTGCGCCTTTCCGGTTTTTTTGTGCGAGTAAGGATTAAATATTCCGTTTCCCATAATTCTATGATTCCTATGTTTGACTTTTTCAACAGCGTTGCAACCGGCGCCAGCGAGCCTTCAAGGTCTGATTACCAAGCTGAATCTTCCGGCATTTTCGTGGTTTCAATCGGCGGGAGCCTCATTGTTGATGAGCAGGGCCCTAGGGTTGAAGCTATCCGCGCCTTTGCGGATGCGATTTCCTCGCTGCATTCTTCGGGCAAAAAAATTGTTGTTGTTGTTGGCGGAGGAAAAACCGCGCGCAATTACGCCAATGCCGCTGCCTCTCTCGGTGCAAATAATTTCGAGCAGGATTTACTTGGAATCCACGTTACGCGCGCGAACGCAATGCTGCTCGCGAACGCGATTGTCGAATCCTATAACGAGGTTGTTTCTGATGTTTCAAGGGTTTCCGAGCTCCTTGAGGCGGGAAAGGTGCCTGTTTTCGGGGGCCTGATGCCTTTCTTTACAACCGATTCGGTCGGCGCTCTGCTTGCCGAAAAACTGAACGCCACTTTTGTGAACCTGACTAATGTTGACGGGATTTATGATTCTGACCCGAAAACAAATCCAGATGCGAGGCGCTTTGATGAAATAGGCTATAACAAACTGGTTTCCCTCATTGTTGCTGCGGGCTCAAGGCCTGGGCAGAATGTTGTTTTGGACATTGCGTGCTGCATGATTCTGCGCAGGAGCAGGATTCCCGCGGCCGTGCTTGACGGGGACAATATAGAAAATTTCAAGGCGTTTGTGAACGGGTATTCATTCACGGGCACGATGATTAAGGAAACGAACGGCGAGGATGAGGCAATTGCGCCCGTTGCCGCCGCTGAATTTGGTGCGCCGGAAAATTCCGCGCCCGCTTCCCAGGAGCATTCAGTTGAGGAGGCGGACATCGAGGGTGTTGCCAAGGACAAAAAGCCGATTAACCGCGGAAAGAAACGCAAGGTGCGCACATACGTCGGCAACCTCGACAAGAAATCCATCCATCCGGATGAGATTGATTTCTGAATTTATTAGAACCAAGGTATTTCTTCCACTCTTTTTCCAATAAGTTGAGCTATTTGAGGTTTTAGGTTTTCCGGGATTTTTATTTTGTGTCCATTATTTCCTATAGATGCTACTGTGCCATCACGAAACACTCCTATTGTTTGCCCCCCGATTGTGAAAAGCCTCTCCGTTGGCAACTTTGGAACGGGGCGTGATGTTCTGCCGGTTACAATTCTTATTTTTCTTCTTGGTATGGCCATAATATCACTCAATGCGGGAATTCATCGGGAACCCATTCTTCCCAGGTTTTCTCGCCTATAGCAATCAGGCACTCGGTCGGATTTATTATTAATGTTTTCCAGTTGTCAGAATCATCAAGCACAATCCTGTTGCAGGCCGTATTAACGAGGCAGTCAACCCCAATGCCTGTCATGTAGCTTTCAACCACCAAATCCATTTCAAGGAGATATGCCTGTTTTCCGTGCCTCTCTATTGCCTCTTTCAATTTCAAGGCTTTTTCCTTTTGCCTCTGCCCGCTTTTCACAGTAACAATTATCCCGAATTTTTTTGCCTGCGACGCCTTTGCGATTGCCGCGAACCTTTTTCTCATGAACCTGTCCCGGTTCTTTTCGCTTATTTCTTCCACGGTTCCGTGAAGAGGGTTCACAACAATCACGGGTTTTTTCGTGCTGAACACAAGGCCCATTGGGTGGAAGTAGCCGTCTCCAAAGTAAACGCTTGCCTGAACAGCTGGCTGCACCTCTTCTACAACAGAGTAATTGCACCCCAGCACCTGGCCTTGTGTTGCTATCCTGCTCGTGCCTTTTCCGATGAATGATTTTATTCCGTGCCTGAAAAGCTTTTCCTTTATCCCGGGCAGCGCGTTGCTGTACTGGACATTAGAAACGAGTGCAACGGAATTTATTTTTCTTTTTTCGAGTTCCTTCAGGAGGCCTGAAACGTTTTTTTCTATTTCCTTTTCGCCGAGATCATAGTGGCACGGGATATAGATGATGTTTTTGTGCGAGTGTATTACTCCGTGGCCGATGTGTATTACCGCGTCGGCATTGAGGGCCTTCATGTCATTCAATGGCAAATCGCATGCGCCGAAGCAGGGGTCCATTTTGACGAAAACGTTTTCACAGGTTCCTTTGAGTTGGTCAATGATTTGCGTGGTTTTTGTTTTGAGGCCTTCGGGAATCTGCACTATTGCTGTTTTGGCCTGTTTTTCCCGCAAAAATTTTTTGGCCCCTTCAAGGTCCACAATGAGTTCAGGCATAACCAGTAAGGATTATTTTTTCTTGTCCTCTTTTTTCGCGGCTTCCTTCTTCGCGGGTTCGGCTTTCTTTGCCTCGGCTCCCTTTGCCCCGGCCTTTCCTGCTGCCGGTGCGGTCGTCGTCGCCTTTTCTTCCGTTGCGCCTGCTTCGCCGGCTGTTGCCGCGGTTGCCTCGGCTTCCTCTTCCTCTTTGGTTTTGATTTCCTTGATTTTCTTTGGCTTTGTCCCTATGCTTTCAATATCCTTCCCTATGCGAACCCTTACTCCGCATGGAATCCTTGCCGCCGCTGTGAGCATTGCGAGTTTTGCGGCTTCCGCATACTCGTCCATTACCAGAACTGAAAAGATTTTTTGGTTGTTCCTGATTCTTGCCGCCCTTCCAATGGGTTTTCCGAAGCAGTGGCTCATTCCCTTTGAGACACGGTCCGCTCCCGCTCCTTGTGCCTGCTTGTTTTCGCGGAGAATGTGGTGCGGGTAAATCCTTACCTTCAAAAAGTAGCCTTCTTTCGGAACCCTTTTTGCGAGCGTCCTGTTGATTATGAGGCGCGCGCTTTCAATTGCATTGTCGCGGATCTGGAGGCCGTCCTTTCCGCAAATGGTCAATAGGTCCAGAATGGTGTCGAATTCCTTCAATCCGTTGCCCATGTTGAATTGCCTGGTTTTCACTCCGGGAATCGCGCCGATGTAGTTCAGCCTCTGCACTTTGTCCGCGTAACGCGTGTATGCCCTGTCCTTGGTTGAGCTGTAGCAGCGCCCAGGCCTTAAACCCATGAAAACCACTCAAAAAAGCGTTTTTATAGCCGGAAAACCCTTTTTCCGGTACTACTAAATTCCCCAGCAATTATTTAAAAACCTTCTAGTCGGAGGGGTCTCCGCCCCCTGCAATGAACACAAGCCTTCCGAAGCGCCTCCTGAATGCCTCTTCCCCTGCTTTTGAACCATATAAGGTTGCAAAGAATTTTTTTGCCGCGGTGCCTGCATATGCGGCTGCCTGCGGCCCCTGGTACTCGGCGAGCCAGTTTCCCAGGAACCCTTCGAAATATTTCCTGAATTCCTCCCTGCTCCGGAAACCCCGGAGTTTCCCTGTGCGGGCAGCCATTTCAAGTGCCTGCAGTGCGAGGTTTCTCAGGTCGTAAATTTCTTTTTCTCTTGCTGAAAGCGTTTCCCTGTCGCGCTCCATCAGCCCGTCGTGGTTCATGTTTTTCATTATGCCCTGGAATTCCTTTTGCATGAGTTCCTCCCGGTGCTCGCTCATCGCCTGTGCAAAATTCATCCTTCTCTGGCCGGTGAAATAATCATATGGTGAAGGGATGTGGGTTTCCCGCGGCCCGGCGCCCCGCATTCGCCAGGACTCCATTGCCCTTCCGGCAGCCCGATTGGCTATTTTCAGAAACCCTTCCTTTGCGCGGTGTGCCGAGCGCCCGGAAACAAAGCCGCTGCCCGGTCCCGCTCCAAAAAGTTTTCTTCCCGGTGTGGGCGCATGCGCCTTGATTCCCCGTGCGGGGCCCCTTCTAAGTACCGGCATAATGAAAGTTCGGTTGCGGACTTTATAAGACCCGTGTTTTTTGCCGCATTTTTTTCCACATAACCTTTAAATATAGGTTTTGAGTTACTTAACAAAAACCCGCTGGGTTTTGTTTTGAGGTGAAAAAGCAAATGGGCATAGATTTGAAAGTAATAGGAAAAACCCTCGAGAGGCTTGGAATAAGGCTCGAGAGAAAGGCAAAGGAAGTAAAGAAAATAGAGGCCAAGGCAAGGAAGGCCCCCGGGAAAAAGTCGAAAAAGAAAAAAAGAAAATGAGCAATGGTGGAGCATGAAAGTAAGTTTCTTCGAGCTCGAAAAATGGGAAGAGAAATTCCTGGGCGAGAGGCTTTCAAGGCACTCGCTCGAGTTCTTTTCCCGGGAGCTCACTCCGGGCCGCGCAAAAAAAATTCCGGATTCCGAGGCAATCGCGGTTTTCATTTATTCGCAAGTCAACAAAAATGTTCTGGATGCGCTGCCAAAGCTCAAGCTTGTCGCAACAATGTCCACGGGCTTCAACCACATTGATGTTGCGGAATGCAAAAAGCGCGGAATAACAGTTTGTAATGTTCCGACTTACGGCGAGAATACGGTTGCCGAGCACACGTTCGCGCTTCTTCTCGCGATTTCGCGCAAAATACATCTCTCTTATGAGCGCACGCAAAAGGCGGATTTTTCCGCAAAGGGCCTCGAAGGGTTCGACCTGAAAGGAAAAACAATCGGTGTTGTCGGGTGTGGGCACATCGGAGAGCATGTCGTGAGGATCGCAAAGGGCTTTGAAATGAATGTTCTCGTTACCGAGGTGCATCCTGAAAAGGCTAAGGCGAAGGAGCTCGGTTTCACTTACGCTTCTTTTGGTGAATTGCTTTCAAAGGCCGATGTGCTTTCGTTCCATGTTCCTCTTACCCCTGAAACCAAGCACATGCTGAACATGGAAAATATTTCGAAGCTGAAAAAGGGCTGTGTCGTAATCAACACTTCGCGTGGCGAGGTCATTGAAACTGAAGCCATTTTGAAAGGGCTTTCAAAAGGAATAATAGGCGGCGCGGGCCTTGATGTTCTTGAGGGCGAATGTTTTATCCGCGAGGAGAAGCAGGTTCTGCATGAGAAGTTTGCGAAGGAATGTGATCTCCGCGCGGTTCTGCGCAATCATTTGCTTTTGAAGGAGCCTAATGTTCTCATCACTCCGCACAATGCGTTCAACAGCAGGGAGGCGCTCCAGAGAATCCTTGAAACCACAATACAGAACATCGAGGCGTTCTCGAAAGGAAAGAAAATCAATGCAGTAACTTAATGCGAATTCATGCATTGATTAGTGCTTCACAGGAATTTCTTTTATGGCTCCATTGCTCACTTTAAAGATCCGCTGTGCAATTTTTTCAATAAAATATCGGTCATGAGACACTGCCAGAATGGCGCCGTCATAGTTGAGGAATGCTTTTTCAATAATTTCTCTGGCATCAATATCAAGATGGTTGGTGGGCTCATCCAGCAGGAGCAAATTGGGTTTTTCAATTAGGATTTTTAGCAGATTGAGCCGCGATTTCTCGCCCATTGATAGTTGTGAAATTGGTTTGAATACTTCTTTGTCGGCAATAAATCCCATCATGGATAAGTTTTGGCGCGTTTTGGCCATATCCTTGAGCATGGAATGTATTTCATCATACAATGTAGCCTCGCTTGTCAGGTCCTTTAGTTCCTGGTCCACATATCCTAGTTTTGCCTGGTGGTCCAAAATTACTTCTCCTGAAATTGCCTTGATGCGCCCTTCAATGGTTTTGAATAGCGTACTTTTGCCAAGCCCGTTTTCGCCTATTAAAATGATTCGTTGGTTTGTGCCGACTTTAAAATTTATGTTTGAAATAAGCGGCTTGTCATATCCGACGCACAGGTCTGCAAGTTCTAAAACTACTGCGGATGAAATGGGTGAGGCATCAAAATGCGTTTTGAATTGTGATTTGTCCATATCGGGTTTTTCCACGATTTCACGTTTCTCCAAAAGCCTTTCCCGGTATTTTCCCTGCGTTACTTTCTGCGGGCTTTTGCCGATTCTTGCAATCTTGTCTTTTTCAATTGCGAGGTATTTGTTTTCAAGATTGTAGGCCGTTGTCTGGGCTTCAAAGGCTGCTTCGCGCGTTTTCACATAATCCGAATAGTTTCCTTTATACTTGATCCATTTTCCTTTTTCTATTTTTAAAATAGTGTCGCACACCTGGTCCAAAAAATGCCTGTCATGCGTAACCATGAGCACTGTTCCCCTGAATGTTTGCAGGTATTTTTCCAGAATGCCCAGGCGTTTGAAATCCAGGTGGTTTGTCGGCTCGTCGAGGAGCAAAAAGTTTGCCTCAGAGGATAAAATCTGTGCAAGTGCAATAATTGCCCGCTGTCCGGTTGAAAGGGACCCGACTGTTTGGTCAAGCCAGGCTTCCCGGACTTCCAGTGTTTTCAAAACAGATTTGATTTTGTTTGCAGGGGCCAGTGTTTGATGGTGTGCCATTTTTGCGAGAAGTTCTGAGTAGCGCTGCGTTAATTTCTCTAATTGGCTGGCATTGTTCTGGCTAATGGCAGGGTCTGAAATTTGTTTTTCAATCTCTTCCAATTTTTCCTGAAAAGGGTTTTGATGGTGTATAGTGGCGCTCTCCCCTATTGTTTCCCGAACTGTTTTGTTTGGGTCTAAATCAACATGCTGGGAAAAATAAGCGGCTTTGCCGGTGAATTCAATGCTTCCCGTATAGTCCACTTGGCCTAGAATTGCCTTGAGAAATGTTGTTTTTCCAACTCCGTTTCTGCCAATTAACCCAACTTTTGAGCCATCTGCAATTCCCACGCTCTCATCAAGCAGTATTTCCATTTTGCCGATGGATATTGAGAGGTTTTTGATTGTAAGGGACATATACAAATATCATTGTGCGAACCTTTAAAATCCATTAATAAGTTTTGTTCGATTTTGCAAGAGTCAGGTGCAACATCAAAAGTGTTGGTAAGCTGGGGGAGAACCTGTATCGCAAATGACGGGTCTCTCAAAAGTCGCTGGTTTGTTTTTCGTAATTATAATGCGCTAACTTCTTAATATTTCTATCGCGTAATTTTTCGGATAATCACTTCAGATTCAGGAGGTCGTATCTGAGGCTGATTGTTTCTCTTTGTGTTTTATCAATAATATCTTTGCTTCCGTCAGGTTTTTGTTTTATGAATTTGGTCCTTGTCTGGTCTTGCACCTGATTTTTTAGATATCCTTTTTGTATATAAAAATCTGAAGATTCCGGGTACGAGTCCACTATGAGGAATCTGCAGCCTATTTTGTCGGCGCTTTCAAGTGCCAACCCCATTACAAATCTGAGCATATTGGTTGCTACTTTCTTGTTTACATGTTTTTTGTTGACTGCCAGCCTTCCGATTTTTGTTGCTGGAAAGTCACTGTATTTTGCGGTAATTTTCATGTCTTCTTTCTCGGCATTTGATACCCTTAGCCTGTCATTTAGTATGGTTACGAATCCGATTACTTCGCTTGTGTCTTTGGCAACCGCAACATAGGTCACATTGATGTTCTGTTTTTGCTGGGTTAACGCATCTTCTTTGATGAACGCATCAAGGTCTTCGTGGTTTTTTGTTTCACCGCAGCAGAATTTGGATGTGTCATGGCTGTCATCGAGTTTCTGGATTTCCAGCCAATCGATTTCTTTGATAAGATTGGTCAAGTGGTCTTCGTTATTTGTATTTGTGTCCACTGTAACCACTGTTTATTTTTGAGAAAATAGTTTGTAAATTACCCTGCTCTTATCCAGCTCAACAGCTTTTTTTTCATCAAACTTGGCATTCTGCAAGCTATCCCAAAACGCTTTTGCGTCCTTGCCTTCTAAAACTGGTGTCGGTTCAATCGGTTTAGCCATCTCAATCACTACCTATCCGTCTGCTAACAGATAATTGTAAGGGCGGGTATAAAACCTTTTGCAGTTAAGAAACTAATTTCTCGAACAGCTATTTGTTATGTATACTTTATTTGATGGTTATTTTTGGCTTGATGCGATTATTTCTAGGATTTTCGTAACCGTTTAGGGGGAAAGCTGGGGGAGGGAGTTGAACCCCCTTAGCCCGCTCTGCAGGCGGGTACATAACCGTTCTGACACCCCAGCAACCTTTTTTCTTTTCCTGCAGAAAAGAAAAAACGTCCTTGCAAAAGCCCCTTGCTTTTGCGAGGCATCGCAAGCCCTGCTTGCAATGTGACGAAAAAAGAAAAGGGCAACCCTTAGTTTTTTGGAAAAGCCAAAGCTTGACCAAAAAGAAAAGTGCAAATTGCCCCATCCTTTTACAGAAAATTGCTTATTCGGGGTTAAAAACCTAACTTATTGCGGAATAGCAATTTAACGCTTATGCCGCCAAATTATGGTATGAAGGCCATTTTGTTCGACTTTGACGGCGTCATTGTGGATACGATGCATTTGCACCACGAGGCAACCGCAAAGGTGTTTTCCGAGGTGGGCAAAACTCTTTCCGAAAAGGAGCTTGCCGCGCTTGATGTGATGCGCACCAGCGATGCATTCAAAATAAGCTTTTCAGGAATGAGCGAGGAGAAAAGGGAGGCATTGGTTGCGAAGCGTTACGCTTTCCTCAAGGAGCAAAGCATCGGCATAAAGCCTTTTCCGGGCTTTTTGGAGTTTTTGTTCAAGGTGAAGGGGAAGTATCCTTTGGCTGTTGTCTCCAATTCGAGGAAAGAGTTTGTTGAGTACGTGCTCAACGGAATAGGGGGAAGGGGTTCTTTTCAGGTTGTTCTCGGTGCTGATGAGGTTTCAAAAGGAAAGCCGCATCCGGGGGGCTACATCAAGGCGGCGCGTTTGCTCGGAGTCCCGATAAAAGAATGCCTCGTTATAGAGGACGCAATCCTCGGCATCAAGGCTGCAAAGGACGCGGGCGCAAAATGCGTTGCGGTTACAACAACTTACGACAGGAATTTTTTGCTTGGCGCGGATTTGATTGTGGATTCGCTCGCGGAATTAAGCATTGCAGGGCTGGAGGCTTTGTTCAAATGATTGAGGCGGTTGTTTTCGATTTTGACGGCGTGATTGCGAACACCCCCGAATATTACTTCAGGCACATGCGCGCGTACCTGAAAAGGATTCATGCAGGCATTACGGATGAGGAGGTTTCCGAGCTTGTGGGGAAATCATTCAGCGAGAAGCTCGCTTACATAAACGAGAAATATTCCCTCGCAATAGATCTTGCGGAGTTTGTGGAATCAGTTTCCGTGCCTGCGCGCGAGGAAATGCGCCTGAAGATGGAGCCGGACGGCGGAATGAAAAGGCTCCTTCGCGAAATAGAGTCCGCAAAGCTGCCGTGCGCCATTGCAACAACCAATGTGAGGAACAACGTGGATTTCGTGCTTGAAAAGTTCGGGCTCAAGAATTTTTTCAACGTGATTGTGACTGTAGAAGATGTGGGCAAGTACAAGCCCTCTCCTGATGTTTACATCCGTGCCGTGAAGCTTCTCGGAAAAAACGCGGAAAACTGCGTTGCGGTTGAGGACACGATGATCGGGGTTTCTGCCGCAAAGCGCGCCGGATTAAAGGCAATTGCTTTGCCCGGCGTTTTCACTTCAATGCACGATTTTTCTGAAGCGGACTTAGTTGTTAAAAGCTTTAAGGAACTCAATCTCAGGCGAATGGAGGCCCTTTTCGCATGAAGATAGCGGTTTTTTCGGACACTCACCTTGGTTTTGACGAGAAGGGCGAGCGCTATTCCGAGTCGTTCGAGAATCTAGGGCAGGCAATCAAAATTGCTTTGCAGGGGGAAGCGGATTTTTGCGTTTTGTGCGGCGACATTTTCGACGCTCCCGTGCCTTCGCATAATGTCCTTTACCGCGCCATTGAATCCTTTTCGCTCGCGAAAAGCGGCTCTTCCGCCGCCTCTTTTGTGCTGGAAAAGAACAGTGAAAAAAAAGCCCTGCAGATTTCCGGTTTGCCTTTGATTACTATTCACGGGAACCATGAATTCAGGGGCAAGGAAACAAAAACCGCGTTGGATGTGTTGAACCTTTCAGGGATGATTGTTTACCTTCATGCTGGAAAAATAATTGCTGAGAAGGGCAATGAGCGGGTTTGTGTTTTCGGTTTGGGCGCCGTGCCGGAGAAAAGGGCGCTTGATGTGCTTCACCAATGGAATCCGGTTCCGGAAAAGGGCGCGTGCAATTTGCTTCTTTTGCACCAGACCTTCAAGGAGTTCATTGTTATCGATGATGAAATGGTCGCAACCCTTTCCCTTGATGATTTGCCCGAGGGATTTGACCTCATTGTGAATGGCCATTTGCACTGGGCTAACGAGCAGAAGCTCCGGGAAACCACTTTTTTGCTTGCGGGTTCCACAATAGCCACTTCAATAAAGAAGCTTGAGTGCAAGACCCCTAAGGGCGTTTTCTTTTTTGATTCCGCTTCAAAGGAACTTTCCTTCACGCCTTTTCCTAGGCAGAGAAAAATGTTTTACCACAAGGTTCTGCTGGATTCGGCTTCGCAGGAGAATATTTTGGGGGAATGCAGGAGCGCAATTGAATCTGACCTGAGGGAAAAGCAGGAAATGAAGCCGCTGATAAGGATTAATTTGAAGGGAACATTGAAGAAGGGCCTTTCTTCCGCGGATATTGACCTCAAGGAAATAACGGAGGCATATTCCGGAAGGGCGTTCCTTTCGGTTTCCAAGAATTTTTTGGCGGATTCATTCAGGAAAAAAATTTCAGAGCTGCGCGAGCTCCAGAAGTCGAGGCTTTCCATTGTGGCAATGGGTTTCGACATTCTGGAGAAAAACCTCAAGGAAACGGATTTCGGGGGCGCCTTTGACCTGAAGGCGATTTTTGACCTGCTTGCGGAAGATGAGCTTGAGAAGGCGCTTGAAAAGGTTTCACACAGCTAAGCTTTCCTGAGGAATTCGGCGTATGAAGCCATTTCCTTCATTGAGCGCGCCGCAATGCTCGGGTAAGTAAAGGTTGTGAATCCGGCTTTCTCTATTTTTCCCATGTATTTTTCAGTGTAGTCGCTGCCGATTGAAATCACTATTATCGGCTTTGCGAGCTTTTTCCTCGCGCCCTTGAGTATGCTCAGCTTCTGCGCCTCGATTGCCGGAAGGTTAAACAGGACAAGCACCATTATGATGTCCGCATTTTTGTCGCTTATGGTTGCCTTGAGTGCCTCCTTGAATCGCGCGACATCCGCGTCGCCAATGAGGTCCATGGGGTTTGATATTGTGGCCATGGGCATTTTGTGCCCGAGCTCTGAAACCGTTTTTTGCGATAGTTTCGCGAGCCTCAATCCGTTTGCAATCACCTGGTCCGCTGTCACGATTCCAAAGCCGCCTCCGTTGGTTATTATCTGCACGCGATTCCCCTTTGGCAGCGGCTCTTTTTCAAGCAGTTTTGCGACGTTGAAAAGCTCGATGAGGTCGTTCACCTGTATTATTCCCGCCTGCTTGAACACGGCATCATAAACTTTCGAAGAGCCTGCAAGAGAACCGGTGTGCGAGGCCGTTGCCTTGCTTGTTTCCTCGCTGCGCCCGCCCTTGAGCACTATTATGGGCTTTTGCCTGGAGACCTTTTTTGCGGTTTCGTAGAATTTCCTGCCGTCGCGCGCGCCCTCGAGGTACATTGTAATGACTTTGGTTTTTTTGTCGCGCCCGAAATATTCCAATAAATCGGCTTCATCAACGTCCATTGCGTTTCCGTATGAGGCGAACTTGCTTATCCCGAAGTCCTGTGTTGCGACCCAGTCAAGTATCATTGAGCCAAGCGCTCCGGACTGCGAGATGAATGAAAGGTTCCCTTTTTTTGGCTTCTGCATCCTTTCGCTTGAAAAGAATGTCGTGTCAAGGCCCGAGTGGTTGTTCATTACGCCCACGCAGTTTGGCCCCATTACCCTTGTGTGCGGGTGCTTCTTTATGAGTTCAGAAATCTGTGCGGTGAGCTTTTTTTCCCCGACTTCGGAGAAGCCCGCGCTCACTATTATTGCGGCGCCGCATTTTTTTTCCATGCACTCCTCAAGCGCGCTTGGAACGAATTGTGACGGCACCGCTATCACTGCAAGGTCAACCGGAAAAGGAATGTCCTTTACGGAGGCGTAGGTTTTTTTCCCCTGTATTTTCGCGTGCTTCGGGTTGACAGGGAATGCTTTTGTGCCGTAGATTTTTGCCACGTTTCCGAATATTGCCGAGCCGACGCTTCCCTTCTGCTCCGAAGCGCCTATCACCGCGACGCTTTTCGGCGAGAAAAACGCGTCAATGCTTTTCCAGTCCTTCATGGAATAAAGATTGTTTTCTGTTCTTAAAAATGTTTCTAGAAATTGCCTATGCATACCTTGCCCACGCAGTGCTGGTGCGGGGGGCATTCCTTTTCCTGGTATTTGGGGTCGTTCTGGGGGCAGCATTGGGCCTCGCAGGCCGGCTTCACGCATTTTCCGTTCACGCAATCCAGCGTGCCTGGGCACGCCTTGTCCTGTGTTCCGGTTATTCCGGCACAGCACTGGCTTTTGCATGCGTTGAGTTCGCATTTTCCGTTCACGCACTGCATGTTGTTTGCGCATGTTTTTTCCCCGTAAACGGAGTTTGCGGCACAGCACTCGCTTTCGCACGCCGGCTTGACGCACTCGAACCTCCCGCACGCCAATCCGGAGGGGCATTCCTTTCTTTCAAAGCCCTCGGTTATGCAGCACTCCGCGTCGCACTGCCTCGCAACGCACGCATTGTTCACGCATTCAAGCCTTCCGTCACAGGCCTTTTGCATGAATGTTCCGTCGGTGCAGCATTCAAAATCGCCTGGGCAGGCGCATTGGCTTAGTGAGCCTGCTTTTGTTCCGTCTGGGCATTTCACGAGCACATCCCTTGGTTCAACCTGCGGGAGCAGCGCTACGCCAATGCCGAGCAATAGAAGTACGGCGAACACTATTGCCGCGAGGTTGCTTGTCATGCGCAGGTTCATGCCTTTCACTTTTACCAGCCATAAATTATATAGAAAGACATTAATTTTGAAACTTTTTTAGTGTCTTTCGATATTATTTGTGGATTGCCAAACTGTTACCCAACGCGGGCTTGCGTTGCTCGCTTACGGCAGGAAGTCCTCTTCCTTTATTTTTTTGGGAACGTAAGTTTCTGTGATGAACCTTATTCCTTTTTTTGAGAGTGCTTCGAGCTCCAGCTTGTATGCCTTTTCCCGCATGTTGTTGAATTCCTGTTTCCATTCCTTTTTCTGGAACCACTCGTAGCCCTCCATTTCCTTGAGGCGCTTCACATCCAATTGGTTCAATTTGATTGTGACTTCCTTGGGTATCTTGAATTTTTCAACATCCATTGTTGTGAGGCCGATGAATTGCGCCGAAGGCGTCGCAAGCTTTTCCTCGGAGTATGACAGGCTTATCGAGCCCTGCTTTATTACAGAGTAAATGTACATTCCCCACGGATCCGCATCAGTGAGCACGTATATGGGCAACTTGAATTCCTTTACCAGGCGCTGTGCCATCCTTCTTTCTCCCCTTCCGGGTTGCCCCCTTCCTGTGAGTATTATGCATTTTTGTTTTTTCCAGAACTGGTCCTCGTTGAAGCGCCTCCATACTGCGTCCTTCTCTATGAAGAGGATGTATTCTGCGTTGACTTTCTTGAATTCAATCCTGTCGGGTTCCACGTTGCTCGGAACGCTCCACCCTCCGGAACCCATTTTTGTGAGATCTATGTTTACCCCGCCGTCCCTCAATTGCACGTCGCCCGCGATTATTCCCTTTGCGGAGGCCGCGAGATGCAGTTCTTCCCTGAGCAAATCCAGTGAGGCTTCGATGTCCTCAATGCATGGGTCGGATTCCGATTGTTCCTCGAAAGTGTTTTCGTTCGTGCCCTCGATTGTGTGCTTGAGCGCGTAGTAAAGGTCACGGATGCTCACGGTGGCCTGCTGTTCAATCACATTTCTTATTTCCGACGCAACCAAAAGCGTCTGCATGAATTTCTTGGAGTGCGCGACGTTCAGGAACTGCCTTTCGGACACCTTGTCCCCGAGCTTTATCGTGCCGCTTTTTTTGTCAAAGAAAACGTTGTTCAGTGTCCTCACGGGCACCTCATAAGTCGGGTTCTGGCTTTTGTCTATCTGCCTGTAGATTGCCTCGCCGATGCTTTCAAGCTTTTTTTGCACTTCCTTGTCCCTTCCAGCCATTTTCACTCACTCTCCCCTTCTTCAATGGGCTCTTTCTTTCCCCCGTCCTTTCCCTTTGCGGTTTCTTTTTTTTCCTTTTCCATTTTTTTCTCGTAAGCCTTCTCTATTTCCTCTTCGCTTGCCTCGCCCTTTGCATCCGCCTCTTTTTCCTTCTGCTCCTCCAGCTTGAGGTGTTTCAAAACGAGCGCGTGCAGCTTGTCCTCGACCTGCTTTTTTGGCTTCTGCGCGAGTTCCGAAACCGCATACGCGACTTCCGACGCGTATTTGTAGAACATTTTCCTCTTGGCTTCCTTTTCCGCCTGCCTCTTCTGGCGCCCGATGAAAGTGTAAATTTTTCTTCCGGTGTCCATCAAAGCGAGGCGGAGTTCCTCCATTATTTCGTCCTCGTCGCTGATTGCCTGCTTTCCTGCCGAAGTGTAGGGAATGTGCACTGAAATCAGGTTCACGAAAACCGTCAATGGCGCGCTCTCAAGGTCCTTTATTCCATACCTTTTCCAGTCAATGGACTGGACTGCCTTTGTTATTGCGCATGCGCCGGTATCAAAAAGCAATGGCGTTCTGTTTGCGAACCTCATTATTTCCACTTTTCTTTCCTGCCGGCCTTCCTCATTTACAATGCCGGTTTTCCCGGCATTGCCTCCGAACGCTATGCCGACCTCGACCTGGAATGGGAAGCCGCCCTTGTAAACGCCTGGTTTTCTTGTTACGACAGAAAGGAATTCCGGAACCACGATGCTTGAGAGGCTCTTCTTTATTCTTTCCTCGCCGATTGACCTCAGGCCGTCTGTCCTCGGCGCAATGAAGCTGATTTTTTTGAATTGGTCGATTATTTCCTCGGATTCCTCCCAAGTGAGTTGCCTAGGGTCCTTCCTCAGGTCAAATGAAACGTTTTTCGCGATTTCCTCAACGGCCTTGTCCCCGAGCCTGTCGAGTTCGCTTTTCAAAAAGCTTGAAACCTGCCTCGCCTTGGTGTATTTTGCGAGCGTGCTGAGTTCATCCACCGTAATACCTTTCGGGTGCGGCTTTATTTCCAGTGGCTTTGCGGGAATTTCTTTTAAGGTTCTTTTGAAAACTATTTTGTTTCCGCTCGGCTCTATAAGTGTAATCTGTGCGTGCGGGTTTGCAATCGCGGTCCTCCTCAAATATTCAAGCGGCGCCTGTTCCGAGTTAACGTACTTCACGTCCTTGAACTTGGCCCTGATTACAGTTCCCTTGAACTCTTTTTTGAGTTCCGTGAGGTTGGAGATTTTTGCCTCGTTCTTTTTCGGGTCGATTGTTATTTCCAGGCTGATTGGCGCGTGCTTTCCCGTTCCGGTAATGACCTGCGTGGCTTTTCCCGTTGTGATTTGTGAAAGCATTGTGCATCCCGCGGCGCCTATCCCCTGTTGCCCGCGCATCTGCATCATCCTGTGGAATTTTGTTCCCGCGAGCAGCTGCCCGAGGGCTTTTCCGACTGTTTCCTTTGTGAGGCCGGGGCCGTTGTCCTTTGCCGTAATCTCGTAATACTCGTTGCCCAGTTCCTTTACCTGGACCTCAATGTCGGGCAGTATTTTTGCCTCTTCGCACGCATCCAGCGAATTGGTGACGTACTCGTGCACAATTGTCGTGAGGGTCTTGATTTTTCCCGTTAACCCCAGCATCTGCATGTTCTTTTTGAAGAATTCCGCGACGGAATGTTCCTTGAATTCTGTTGCTATTTCTTCCGCGCTGGTTCCTTTGAGCTGTGCGCTTTCCGCTTCCGTTTCTTCCTGTTCTTCATTTTCTTTTTCTTTCGCCATAAACAAAACCTCACAATTCAAATCTTCCGCCGGAACCGCGTCTCTTCAGCACGTCATAAACGTGCGTGTGGGAGGCGCCCTTCAAAAGCATTTCAACCGCCCTCAGGGCCTTTGAAATTTCTTCCTCCGTGCCGATTATTGAAATTGTTTTCCCGTAAACCGAAATCAGCGCTCCCGTGTCCTGCTCAATTTCATTCCTTGCTTTTCCCCTTGTCCCTATTACGCGGCCTTTTTTTGCCTTCATTGTGCCCTCGCTTTTTCCGAAGAATTCCCGCAAATCAATTATTTGGAGCATCACGCCATCCTGGGAAAGCCTTGATGCGTGCTGTGGCGAGAATCCCCGCGCGATTGCCTTGACAATGCTCATTGCCTTCAGGTACTTCAATGGGTTTCCTTTCTGGATTACTTCGACTTCCCCCTCGCGGCTGTCAACGGCCAGTTTGGTTTCCGTGAGCCTCTCTATTTTGCGTTTTGTCGCGCCTTTTTTTCCAATCAGGGCGCCAACCCTGTCGTGCGGCATCAGGAGAAATTCCGAAGAATCCATTCAAACTTATATACTATATATATTATATATTTTTATATTCGTCTCCGTTTTTTCTCCAGTTCTTCCTTCCTTGCCTTAACAGCCGCGTACATGCCCTCAAAGCTCGTTTCCGGCCCGTTTTTCGAGAAATAAGAGGCCATGTTGGTTACATCCCTTTCGAAGAATTCCCTCGCCTTTGGGTGCGTAACGAGAACGGCCTGTGCCATGTCAATGAAAACCAGTTCCTTGTTCCGTACAAGAATGTTGTATTCCGACAAATCCGCGTGAATGAGGTTCTCGAGGTAAAGCCGCGCAATGAAATCAATTGTCTGCCCGTAATAATTTTTGAGCTCTTTTTGCGTCGGTTTTGTTTCCCTGAGCTTCGGCGCAGCCTCGTTATTCTCGCCTATGAATTCCATTACGAGCACGTTTTCCATCGAGCCGAGCGGCAGCGGCGCGCTTAAATGCGCATTCGCGGCAACGGAGAGGTTCTTGAATTCTTTTTTCGCCCATGCAAAAACGAGCTGCCTCCTTTCCTTTTTCAGGTTCTTGAAGCGTTCATCGCCCTCAATGTACTCGTTCATGCGCTTGAAGTCTGTCGTGAGTGTTTTGTAGATTTTCACTGCGCGCTTATTGCCTCCTTTGTCGGTTGCGACAAAGACGTGCGCTTCCTTGCCCGTGCTGATTATGTGCTCGACAACATCAAACAGTTCTTTTGTAGCGAGAGTATGGAGGGCTTTCAGTGTTCTTGTGTCGAAAACCTTTTCGAATATTTTCCTGTCGGACTCGTTTTTGAATGTCCTCCCGATTTTCTCGAACTCGAAGCCGTCTTCGGAAAATTCTTCTTGCATAAGAATTATGGCAAACCGCGAAAGTTTTTTCGGCTTTTTCCAGCGGTTCGCCAGATAACAGACCATAAATTTCGCCAAATTATTTTATTGGTCTGCCATAGCCTTTGCCCAAATGCGGGAAAAAATTTTTCTCAGATGTTGAGCTTGTCCAAAAACCCTTTTCTCTTGAGGTGCTCCATCTGGAAGCCCAAATATCTCCACACTATGTCGGCCTTTGACGGCTGGAAATCCCATATCCTGACTATGACCAAGTCATTGTCGCGTATCCACGCGCGTTTCCTCATTTTTCCCGTGATGCGGCAGCTCCTTTCTAATCCGTCTTCGCACTGCACCTTTATCTGGCTCGCGCCCTGTCTTTGCGTCACGACGCCGAACATTTCGAATTCGTTTCGGTGAGGCAGCCTCACCTTTGACATCTGTTCCTGCTGCAGTGCGGCCTTTTCTTCGTCGTCTTTTCTGCCCAATTTCTCAGACCTTCAGTATTATTGCGTGCGGGACTCCCGCAATCCTAATAATGTCGCGTTCACTTAAAAAACCTTGTTTAAGCGCGACTCCGACGGATTTTTTTCCGAAGAGGTTTATGCTGTTCGCTTCCTTCAAAAGTTCCGCGAGCTTTTTTTCGTCAGTAAGAGTGCCCTTGTAAAAGGATTCTTCTATTGTAACGTCGTAGTTTCCTTCCTTGAGGTTTTTTCCCAGAAGTTCCCTGTCGCAGCACGCAACGACTACATTTTCCCGGGCATTATAAACATTGCAGAACAACTGGCCACCTATATTTTCCTGATTGCGCTGATTGCGCCGCACGCCGTGCATTTCAATACCTTGACTCCGTTCCTTTCAATGATTTGCGTGTCGGGCTTGTGGCACTCGTGGCACAGCACGTATTCCTTCAGGTAATTTTCGAAGAGCTTGCTAATCTGCATTTGCGGGAATTTTCCGTTCAAAGTGAGTTTTCCCTCGTCCATAATCATTGCGGTCGCGATTTCCTTGGTCAGGAATTTGTAGAAATGCTTGTCTTCTCTCTGCACAGTTTTCACAGCCTGCGAAAAGTTCCTGATTATTGTCTTGGTTCCCTGTATCTGAACCTCGAGCACAGGCAGTTCAAACCTTTCCTTTGAAACAGTTTTTTCGGGCAATGAGGAGTAAAGCCTCTGGAGCATCTTGTCGTAATCCATACTAAACCCTGCGCTGTTAAAGGCTTTTAAAGCAACAGTTTCGCGCCGGAAACCGCCGGCGGTACGGTGTACTATCTTCGCCTTGCGGCTCGATAGTAATGTTTTGCTTTATTTTTTGCCTGAATAACCATTAAATACATCTGCGCTTTATTATTCTGTCATGCTGCAAAAACGCTCCGAAATCCATCACGGTCTCCCGAAATTCACTTTGTTCGGCAGGCTTTTCGAGCCGGAAAAGAAGAGGCCGGAAGTTTACCTTATCGAGGGGACAAGGAAATTCCTGAAAGACAAGAACCCACAGACCGCAAAGGCTTTCTTGGACAGGTTGGCTCTTCTTGAAAAGCAAAAGGCTATCGCGCTCAGTGTCGGCGAGCGCCACATCGTGAGCGACCTTAGGCTCAGGTGTGACCAGATGCTTCCGCGCTCAAAGGGCAAATGAAACTCCCCTGTTCTGCCAACCAGCCTGCAACGCATCCGCTTCCTTGCTGTTTTATTAACCAGTTATTCCCTTTTTTATGTCGGTTTTCTGATGGTCCGCGATTTGCGCCACTACAAGGATTACATGGACCAGCAGCCCGTGAACTGGGAGTTCCTGCGCATCATTCTCGCAATAATTATTTTTTTCGTGATTGCCTACTTCATTTCGCAGAACTCGTCAATCATTGTTTATCTCACAAGCGGTTACGGCCTTTTCGGCTTGTTTGTGGCCGCAATCATTGCGAACGCAACCGTTTTCTTCCCGCTCCTGATTGAGCCAATAGTTTTCCTCATAGCCTCTTCCCAGCAAAGCCTTGTCGGCGCGCTTTTCGTGGGCATTGTGATGGGCTCAGGAGCGGCAATCGGGGAAATGACGTCCTATCTTCTTGGTTTGCTCGGCATTGAGGCGATAAAGAAAAAGGGTATTTTCGAGCTCGAGAAAATCGCGTTCATCCGCGAAAAAATCGAGGATAAGGGGATGGTTTTCATTTACCTCGTTTCGATTATTCCTTTCCCATTCGACATCATCGGCATAACCGCCGGCCTCATAAAATACGATTTCAGGAAATTTTTTGTTGCGGCCCTCTTCGGGAAATCAACAAGGTATATGCTGATTGCGCTCGCGGGCTTTTATGGCCTCTCGGCGATAAAGGGCTTTTTCCACATTTAGCCAATAACACTTTTTGGCGCGCGGGAAAGCAAATTCAGTATCCGGCTGCCTTGGTTATTCCCCACACAATGAGCATCAGAATGACCTGGAACGGCAGTGCGGGGAGCGCCCTTCCAGATTTTTTGGAGGCAAAGTCTATGGTGAAAATCAGGCCGATAAGGGAAACAAAGAGCACCAATGCTGGTGAAACGAAAAAGTAAGGGTATGCAAGCGCGGTTTTCGCCTCGCCGAGAATGCTTACGGCGAATGCGAGCGGAATAATCATGTCGCCGGTTCCAAGCTCGAACTGGTGCCCTTTTGTGGGCATCGCGTAAGTGAATGAAAGGTTCTTTTTGGTGATTCCTTTTGCCAGGGTAACCATGTGCTTGGTCTTGAACACCGCGATGAAGTCGTATGCGGAAAGCAGCACCACGAAAACGAGCATGGGCATTACTCCGAGGCTCGCGCCGATCAATGAGCCGGCTCCTGCCGCGGCGATGATGCTTGTGATGTTCCTGAGCAAAAGGTTTTTTGCGAGAATAATGCGCAGTGCAACGAGGATTATTGCCGCTGCAAATGCTTTAATTATTTCGTCATAAGGGACGAAGGGCAGGAGCACCACTATTGTTGTGCCGAATATCGCCATTATTTCAATGCCTTTTATGAGAATTGAGAACAGCCAGTCCGGCGCGAATTT
This sequence comes from Candidatus Iainarchaeum andersonii SCGC AAA011-E11, assembly GCA_000402355.1. GTDB lineage: Archaea > Iainarchaeota > Iainarchaeia > Iainarchaeales > Iainarchaeaceae > Iainarchaeum > Iainarchaeum andersonii. The sequence goes on along the minus strand of AQRS01000043.1, from coordinate 71,242 downwards.
TATGAGCGCGAGAAGGAAACCCGTGAATACAATTATCCACACGAACAAGCCGAGGCTGTTAGCCACATCATTAGGGTTGTCATTCAAGAGTGTCGTGTGTATGCCCTGATTTATGAGAAAATCCCCGACAAGCAGGCCAAGCACCTGTGTGAGCAGGAACAAAAGAACGAGCTGTGCAATGAGGTTTTTGTTCATTGCTAATTTATGTTTGTGAGGTTTATTTAGGCTTTCGTGGAACTGTTCCAGGGCTCGAACTCAGCTTTGTGCAAGAATCGGGCTTCTGTAGTTAATGTTCTGGATTGCTATTGTTGCCGAAATTTCTTTTTCGAGCGGAAACAGTATTTTGATTATGGTGGTTCCTCTTTTTTTCATGAAAGAAACACCTGCGCTTCTGATTTTTGAGAGCGCGCTCTTTGTGAGCCTGTGGTTCGTGATTTCGCTCAAGTATTGTGATGCGCCGAATATTTCCAGCGCCACTATGTCTCCCTTATTTGTGAAATCAATTACTATTTCCCCAAGCTCTACACTCCCTGACGATCTGCGGGTTTCGTTGTAGAGAAACAACATGTCCTCTTCTGCATCATAATCTGCCTTGAATTTAGCCATTGCGCTCCACCTTCCTTTGCCAGGGCAATCTTTGCTTTATTGCCGTTATAACAATTATTTTCCTCGGAACATCTTTTATTGCAACAACATAAATGTATGATTTGCCGGTGCGGGTTCATGGCGAGTATCATAAAGTTATTATAATTTGTGTTCTTCGTGAACCTCAACTTTTTTCCAGTTAATTTTTTTCTTGTCAAAAATAATGTTTGGCGAAACGGTATCTATTCCTTGCCATTGGGTGCCATCATATATTTCAGCCCAATAATGTTCTTTATGGCCAAACCAGCCAATGTCTTTCCTTGCACTTATGCCGCCTAATATTCTTGCTTTAAATCCGTTTGCCCTCGCTATGCCAACTATTATTGATGCTTTATCAAAGCATTGTCCTTGGCCGTTTTCGAAGGCCGATATTGGGGTCATGACTGAACCGTGCGTTTCCAAGTTTGGGTCTCCGTGACTCGGAACAATTTCAAATATCTGTGTTCTGAGGCGTGCTATGGCTTCTCCTGCGTCTTTGTATTTGAATTGTCCCTTTTTGACAAGCTCTTTGAAATATTCTGTCGGAATGTGGAACGCAAGTTGGATGTGCCTGCTTTTTAGGCGCTTCAAGTCTATCTTTACGCCCTTTTCGTGCGCAAAAATTGTTCTTGGTGCCATTTTACCAGAAGGCGCCCTCTCTACAACAACCTTGACTTCCCGAGCAGATTTTTTTGGTGCTCCAGAGAACCAATAACTTCCTCTTCTAAGCGGCATAAAAGAAAATGGTTTCTTTTATTCAAAAAGCTTCCTGCCAATCCTCAACACCGTGGCGCCTTCCTCTATCGCGATTTTGAAGTCGTTGCTCATTCCCATTGAGAGGTGGTGCAAATTCAGGTGCTCCTTGATGTCGAAAAGGGTTTTGAAGCAGTTCCTTATTGTTTCCTCGTTTTCCGTGAGTGGCGCCATTGTCATGAGGCCCATGAATTTCACGTTCCCGTAAGGCAAATTTTTCATTGTCGTTAAAAGCGATTCGACTCCGTGCGGCGGCATCCCGTATTTCTGTTTTTCTCCGGAAGTGTTCACCTGCAGGAAGATGTTCTGCACCTTATCCATGTCCAAGGCTGCGTAATGTATTTTCCTGAGCAAATTCAGCGAGTCAACGCTTTGTATGTAGTCCGCCATTTCAACGACCGGTTTCACCTTGTTGCTCTGCAAATGGCCTATGAAGTGTATTTCCGCTTTTAGTTTTTTGAGTTCTGGGTATTTTTCCTCGAGTTCCTGCGCCTTGCTCTCGCCGATGTCTTCAATGCCGAGAGAAACGATTTCCATTATTTTCGTCACGGGCTCGTTTTTAGTGACCGCCACGAGAGTTATTTCTTTCGGGCTGCGCCTCACGCGTGTACAGGTTTGGGCTATTTCTTTTTTCACTGATTCGTAATTGGACTTGATGCTCATGCACAAATTAGGTTTGGGAAAAGTTTTAATTACCGCTTTTTGTGTTAAACGCAATTACAGTTTCCTTATTCCGTCGCACATGGGGAATGCCACACATCCCCAGAATTTGCCGTATTTTCCTTCGCGGATTTTCATTTCTATCCCGCAGTTCGGGCACTTCGGCGCCGAGAACTTTGTTTTGAGGTGCTGTGAGCAGACCGGAATTCCCTTGGAATTGATTTTGGTTGCGGTGTTCCCGCACTGCGCGCACTTCATTCGGAACCGTACTTCAGGAATTCCGAAAATAATTTAAATGGGCTATGAGTTATTGCCGAATCAAAGGTCTTATGCGGTTGCTTTTTGGAGAACTTTTTTTGCTTCCCCAGAAAACACTTTTTTGGCATTTGGTATTTCTATTCCAATGATTTTGCCATCTTCAGAAACGTCTATTACTATTCCATTGGACAACTCTATGCTTTTCCAGTATTTTCCATCAAGCAGCTGTACACCTATTATATCCTCTTCCTTGTCGTACCAGCTTTCCTTTTTCGTTGTTTTCATTCTCTTCACCATTAATCTATGTAAAATGCAGTTATTAATTTTATCTCGTCTTCTCCTGTTTTGCGGAACACAACCTTCAATTTTTTCCCTGTTTGCGGTATTTTAGCAACTGCGTTCAGGGCGTTTTAGTGGTCCTTGTCCCTTGCGTGATTCGAGTTTCTGATGGCATATTCTATCATGTATTCTTCGATATTTTTCCTGTGTTTTTTCCTTTTTGACCAGTGAAATGACTCAGTTATTTTCAATTAGCTGCCCCCTTGTTCAGGTTTCACGTCGGTTTGTAGAATCCGTGCTTTGGCGAGTAAATGTCGCCGCTCTGCTGAAGCTTGGATAAAAGGTCGCGGGCCTTGTCCTTTTCTATTCCGAACGTTTTTGCCTCGCCGATTATTTCCTCGATGGAAATCATGTCGACTTCCTTTGCCTTCTCCCTGATTAATCCCAAAATTTTCTTGAGGTTTGAGAGCGTTGTGTGCGTTTGGCCGGAAGTAATGATGTCGATGTCGATTTTTCCGGTTTCGGGGTCGGTAACAAGGTCCTGCAGCGATGTTTTTACCAGCCTTATCGCCCTTTCAACATCGTTCCTTTCAACCGCGTCGCTGAGCCTTACGCGCGCGCTCGCTTCGGACAATCTTATTATTCCCTCGAGCTGCCTGTGCGTTGCCGCATATGCGCCCTCCTTTCTTCCCTGGTCGCGCAATGCAATGTAAAAATCCGATATTTCCTTCATGGATTCTTCGGTAAGTATGGGGAATATTTTTTGGCGCGCGTATGAAATGAATTTTTTGAGGAGCTCTCCGCTGATTTTCGGGGTTATTAATTCCTCGAGCTTTTCGAGCTCCGCGCTTTTTTTTCCGCCCCCTTTCTTGAGCCTCTGCAGGTTCATTTCCCCGGCCCTGTGGCTCTTGATTATGTGGTCCGCAATCTCCTGGTCTTTTGTCCTGTCAAGGACATCCCGGATCATGAAGAACAGGTCGAACCTGCTTATGAGTGTTGCCGGCAAATTTATTTGCTCAATGAAAGGCTGGTAAGGGTCGAACCTCGAGTATTTGGGGTTTGCGGCCGCAAGCACTGTTGTGTCGGCCTTGAATTTCGCTATGATTCCTGCCTTGGCTACACTTACGGTTTGCTGCTCGAGCGCCTCGTGCATTGCGCTCCTGTCTTCCGGCTCCATTTTGTCGAATTCATCCACCATTACCATTCCGCCTGAAGCGAGAACAAGTGCGCCTGCTTTTAGTGTCCAGCCTCCTTCCCCGAATTCATCTTTCACGGCTGTTGCGGAAAGGCCTGCTCCTGAAGCCGATTTTCCCGCCACGTAAATTGATTTAGGCGCGATTGCGTCCGTTGCTTTCAGGATTGCCGAGTTGTGGGATATTATTCCGTTTGATATGAAGTTGTGGAATTTTTCGACCTCAACATCATAAATCCATTCCTCGTTTTCAATTTTCTTTATTTTTTCCACTTTGTCCCAGAATATTTCCGAGAATGCCTGTTTGTGGATGTTGAGCACAGCTGCCTGTACTTCATTGTCATAAATGCTTTTTTCTTCAAATTCCTTAATTAGGGTAAGCGCAATTTTTTGGAGTGCCTGTTTGCTTGGCATTCTGTCTCCCCTTTCAAAGTGCTGAAAGGTGGATCGTGGAACGCCTATTTCGAACTGGCTTAACCCAAGTCCAAGCCTTGCTTTTTTCAGTTCAACGGACATGTTTGGAACGACATCAATGTTTGTGTTCGTGGCCTTTTCAGTGGTTACAAATTGTTTCAGTGCATTGTTTTTCCTTTGGGTGATAAAACCTATTTCCTTTGCAAACTTTACCGCAAACAAGCCACCTATCCTGATTCTTTGATATTTTCTTCTGGTTTTTTTCTGTGTGTTTGCTGCGTATCTTTCCCCTTCTTCTTTTAGGCTAATAATGCCGAATTCGAGCAGCATTTGTTGTATATTTTCAACCAACACCGTGCTTGCACTCACCACCTCAATCATTCTCTCGTCTTTCCTTACGTGCCCTTCGCCCTCAAAGTAGCCCCTCAAAAATTCTTTCTTGATGCTGGGCGGACTTTTCAGTATTTTTTCAGGGACGTTCTTGCGGAAGGACTTTTCCAGTATACCGGGTGCGTTCTTCATCAGAAGGCTTCCAAGTTCAACACCGCTCACCCTCACTTCAGTGCTTCCGTTTCTTTCAACCAATTGAGGTTCAACTCCGAACTGTTTCCGGCTTATTCTGCAAAAATCATTCAACACTTCCTCATCCGAGTTTGTGAATCTTATTTCAACTGTTGATTTGGTTTTCTCTGAGTAACCTTCTGCGCAGAAATATCCCATAAACCTTGCAGTTTCCTCATTCAGTGTTTCCGGAACCCTTATTTTGATTGCATTGGTTTTTCCTTTTTCAGGCGCTTCAAGTTTTTGGGTTTCCCCTTTTAATTTCAGTTTCCTTGGAAGTGCAATGTAATCATTTGTGTCAAGGTAGTTTGCGGAAACAGCCTTTACTTTTCCTTTGTAAGGCAGGAAAAATGGGTGCGTATGTGTAACTCGTATTTTTTTCCCGCTTCTTGTACTTACCTCAAACATTTCAATTGGTTTCCTCTTGAAAGCCCTCACTATTTTTGAAAAAACTATTTTTCCGTTATCATCCATAACCGGTATCTCACAATCGGCTTCGCAGCACACGCCATCATCAAGCTGTTTGTTTTCATTCTGTGCCAAAAATCCATTTACAAATTCATCCATTCTTTTAAGCGAACCGTCACTCAAAAGTATTTTCGTATCCCCCGAAACGCATTTCGCCATTCCCGGATCCCCTACGAGAAGTATGTGTATGTTTCCCCTTACCTGCTGGGCGTTGGGCAGAAGCTTTTTCACTCCCCCGAATAATTGGAGCGCGATTGATTCTTTCATTATTTCGTGGCCGTAGATGTGCGGCGCAATGCTTTGAATCAGTTGTTCATAAACGTCATCGCGCTTCGCGAGCTTGATTATTTCTTCCTCCTCTTCCTTTGATATTTCGACTTCCTCGAATTCTTTTGCAGTTTCCTCGATGTGAATCGCCTCGAGATACCTGCCGTAAACTATTTTCTTTTCTTTCGGCGGGGAAAGGCGTATTATTCCGGTTATTCTTGTCCTGTCCCCCGGGGCAACCTTGTTCACGAGATCATCACTCACATCAATGTTGAGGGTTATTGCCTGCTCGCTTCCCTTTATGGCTTCAAGGGGTTCCTGTATCTGTATTTTCTGGTAATCGCCAAAATCGCTTGTTTCCTCGTCAAGGTTGAATGTCCTGTTCTTGCATTCGCTGCACATTGAAGGCGTCTTTGGCATGTTCTTGGTCTGCGGAACCTTGTAGGTTGCGTCACAGCGCGCGCAGTGCCAGGTCGCGAACTTTAATTTGGGCAGCACATCCGTAACTTGCCTTATTACGCCCTCGACACTGATGAGTTTTCCAATGTGCGAGGAACTAATGTCCATGAGGAGCGGCTGTTTTTCTTCTGGCAAATTGAATATGCGTATGTGCGGGGAAAATTCCTCGACCTCGAGCATTGGAACATCAATGTTCTTGATTGCCAATTGTGCGGCCTCAAGGCAGACGTCAGGATTAACCAGCAGTTCATCGGCAAGCTCGAAGTCATAATGTTCGAGTTCCTTGAAATCAACGAGAAGGCTTCTTTTTTGCGGGTACTCGCCCACGAGCCTTTCTATGTCCTTCATGCACCTGTTCTTCAGGAACAATTCGAATTTCTCGACAAAGGGATTATCCTCGCGCACCTTTTCCTCGTACATGCTTTTCCCCACTAAACACTGTTTTTTTGCCTTTTAAAAGCGCTCCGAAGGCTGGTTGCCGCTGCGGGCAACCCTTTCGCCGGTTGGGAGCGACAGCCCCTGCTTTGCAGGGCCTTGGTCCCGCAAAGCGGGACACTAACCATTGCACCGCGAGCCAGCGGCCGGAAAGCGCCCTATCTTCGTGCCAATGGTACTTGATAGGTCTTGCGCCAGCATGAACTTGGCTCGCTACCGCTCGCTGCTTTACTTTTTGCAGTGCGGGGCGTTCGCTGCTTCACAAGCCCTGGTTTGCTGCGGTTCCTGCCTTTCCCACCAAGAAAAAGCCAAAACCCCGTATTGCTGAAATTCGCATTGGGAAATTTTATTTTCTATAACAAGTATCCCTCTGAACTAATTAAGAACTCTTCCTTAGGTTTCGGAACTTTTTCGCGGAAAAAAATCAGGAAACTGAATCAGGGGCGCATAAGTTTTGGTTTTCATGCCTGCTGTGAGAATGCCTTCACAACGTTTTTCCCCAAGTTCGTTTTCAATTATTCCTTTCAGCATTTTTGTTGCGGCCCAGTTGCCTTTAAATAAAAATTCCGGCATATTCATTGCATGTCCAAAAGCAATACCTTCTACATTACAACTGCTATAGATTATCCTAACTTTAATTTGATTTGACTTCTTCTGTTTGGGATTATATACATTCTTTTTTTATTCCAGTCCAACCAAATCCTATTGCTGGGGCGGTTCCTGAAGGGCAGTTAATATTTGTATCCGTAAAAGTTAGTTCTTCTATTTCTGCTATTTTTGCTTTCAAAGATTCGATATCTGCTGCTGTCGCCCTTAATTTCTCTATATCTGCAGTTTTTGATTTTAAATTATCAATATCTTGGGTAATAATTATTTGTTTGGACTCTGTTATGAAGTACAGTCCTAAATTTATTAAATTTCCGATTATCGCTACAAATATGCCTAGGGCTACAAGTTTTTGATTCAGAGTCCACTTATTATTCCCCATAAAAGTTTCTGCCCTGATTCATTTTAATAATTTAAGTTTTAATCAAACGTTGAAGCAAGCTTTCAAGAAGCTTGAATCTCTTGGAGTTCAGTGTACTTTTAGGTTAGGTTATTATAAAAATGAGCACCCGAATAATGATTTCTGACATACTGAGGTAAACAAAAAAGAATCACTATTAAAGCTTTTCAACCTCATAAAACCTTATATTAGGCACAAAGACAGGTTAGCTGACATGATTAAAACAAAAGAGAATTTTGAAAGGTTGGAAAGGAGGTGAAGCGGCTATGAGCGGAAAAGGCAAGTTCTACATCACTACTGCCATTGACTATCCCAATTCCAAGCCGCATCTCGGCCACGCTTACGAGAAAACCGTTGCTGACTGCCTCGCGCGGTGGCATAGGCTGAAGGGCGAGGATGTTTTTTTCCTCACGGGGACGGATGAGCACGGCAAGAAAATCGAGGATGCCGCGGAAAAAGCTGGCAAGGAGCCGAAGCCTTTTGTCGATGCGCAGGTGAAATACTTCAAGGAACTCTGCGCCAAATGGGGCATTTCCTATGATAATTTCATCCGCACCACAGATGGAAAGCATGAAATGATTTGCCAAACCATTTTCCAGCGCGTGCTCGAAAAGGGCGACATTTATTTGGGCGAGTATGAAGGCCTTTACTGCAACGGGTGCGAAAGGTTTTACCTTGAAAAGGAGCTTGACTCCGGTTTGTGCCCCGTGCACATGACAAGGCCGGCCCTTTTGAAGGAGGAGAGCTATTTTTTCAAAATGAACAATTACGCCTCGAAGTGGCTCGAGTTTGTAGAAAAAAACCCGGGATTCATTTTTCCCCTGCAGAGGCGCCAGGAAATAATCAACCGTGTCCAGGAGGGGCTGCGGGATTTGAGCGTTTCACGTACCAGTTTTCACTGGGGAATCCCGCTGAAAAACAATCCGCAGCACGTGATTTACGTTTGGTTTGACGCGCTCCTCAATTACCTTTCCGGAATAGATTACTCTTCGGAGAAATCAAAAAAATTCTGGCCCGCGGACATGCACGTAATCGGAAAGGACATACTGTGGTTCCATTCCGTAATCTGGCCGATAATGCTTTTCTCCGCGGGAATAGAGCCCCCAAAGAAAATTTTTGTGCACGGCTTCATCAATGACGCGTACGGCGAAAAAATGTCGAAATCCACTGGGAACGTAATCGACCCTGTACAACTCGTTGAAAAGTACGGCGCGGATTCCGCGCGCTACTACCTTCTCCGGGAGATTCCGATGGGCGAGGACGGCAATTTCTCGGTTGCGGCAATGGTTGAACGCCATAACTCAGAGCTAGCGAATTCTTTGGGGAATCTGCTGCAGCGCACTTTAACCCTTACCGAAACAAGGCTCGACGGAACGGTTCCGAAGGCAAAAACGAGTGAGGCGCTCGCGAAGCAGCTCAATCTGGAAAAAATCGGCTCCTTCATGGAGAAGCTCGAGGTTCACAATGCGCTTGCCGAAATTTTTTCTTTCGTGACGGCATGCAACCGCTTCGTGAACGAGAAGGAGCCGTGGAAGCTCAAGGGAAAAGCTTTGGAGGAAACGCTTTACTCTCTTTTGGACTCGCTGCGCATTATTGCAATCCTCGTTTCCCCGTTCATGCCGGGTTCGGCGGAAAAAATTTCCGCGCAATTGAACGTTCCCCTCGGCTCTTTGAATGATGCGAAATTCAATCTTCTCAAGGCGGGGACAAAAATAGGGAAAAAGGAAATTTTGTTCCAGAAGCTCGAGGCTCCGAAGGAGGAGGTGCGCGAGGGCAAGGCGCGCAGCATAAGGGTTTCAATTGCGCCCCAACTCAAGGAACTGGATTTGAAGCTTGCCGTTGCCGTGATTGAGAATGTGCGCGTTAAGAAGAAGCACGAAGGCCTGGACAAGAAAGCGCGCGAGGCGGTGAAGGCGATAAGCCTCAAGGAGATTGAAAAGAGCCCCGTGATAAGGGGCTATTTGGAGCTGTATGATGCCTTGAAGGTGAAGCACGGGAAGCACGCCGTCGCGAACTTGGTTGAGATTTCCGCGCAGTCGGGAAAACTGCCCACAATAAACACCGTGGTTGACTCTTACAATCTTGTCTCAATAAAAAAGGCCTTGATTGTGGGCGCGCATGACCTTGATAAGGTTTCAGGCAACGTGAAAGTGAAGCTTGCTGATGGCTCGGAACTTTACATTCCTCTCGGGCAAAGCGAAGCGATGGAGGTTCCGAAGGGCGAATACGTTTTTGCGGATGATAAAGTTGTCCTGTGCCGCATGGACGTGAAGCAAGGGGAGCACACGAAGGTGACAAACGAAACGAAAAACGTTTTCCTTTACGTGCAGGGCAACAAGTACACGCCGCAGAAATACATTGATGATGCTTTGGAGGAAATCTGCGGGAACATTGTGAAGTATTGCGGCGGCTCGTGGCGGAAAGTTAAGGTCGAGTGAAGGATTTAAATATTTCGGCGCTGTCTATTTTTTTTATGCCTCCTTCAAGGCCTCATAGGGTAATTTATTTCGATGACCACATTAGGCATCAACTTCCAGTCGGGTGGAATGCCGGGCGGATTGAAATGCCGCGCAGAGGAGGATCTACTTTTGCTTTTACCGCTCCTGTAAATAAGTTTGGCGTGTTCAGGTTCAGGGTAAATGCTGTCGGGAAAATTCTTCCCGAGACACTAATGAGGGTGAGGCATGTAGGCCGAGAAGGAAAGTATAGTGCCCGGGAACTCGAGCCGATAAATGTTCTTGAAAGAAAGATGGCCAAGTCAGTTCTTGAGAAGCAAATGCCTTGGCTCAGGGCGCGCAAAGTCAAGAAAGTTGGCGCACTTGTTCATGGGCAAAAAGTTTTTGTGCCTGCGAATTGGAAGAACACGATGGGTGACACCCGGGAAACCAAGATGCACTTTTTGGGGCGTGATGTTTGGGTGCAGTTCACTTTCAACCGGGACATGGATATAGACCAGATTACTTTCCAGTATGATATTCTTGAAAGGGGCGAAAAAACCGGCCGCGGCTTTGGCGTTAAGCATGATGAAGAGGCGGTTGCTGAAATGATTCGAACGCTCACTTCAGAAGTGGAAGTAAAAAGAATTAGTTAGTCACGCTTTCTTTGTGCTCGTGATGCGGATGTTGCTGCCCCACTTTATGTATTCGACTTCGACCCCTCCGCTCAGGCCCTGTATGTCCTTCGGCTTCGGCAAATCATAACTCTTGTAATCCTGCAAATCCATTATTTGCACGGTTTCGCCCATTACCGCAACGACTTGTGCGCGGCCCTTCTCAATGATTGGAACCTCGGCATCATCATCTGTGGGCTTCATGAGGCTTTTTTTGGAGTCCTTGAAGATTCCCATTGCGGTTACCTTTATTTTGGCCGCTCCGTGCTTTCCGGGCTTGGATTTTTCCGCGTCCTTCACCTGGCAGGGTTCATTGTCAATGAGCACATAAGACCCCGGCTTTAATGTTCCCGAGGGCTGGAATTTTTTTTCGCCGTCCGCCAAATCGAATCACTCTATTGAAATAATTTGGTTCAGTTTAAATAGCTTTCCGAGAAGTTGCCCGGCTGTGCGGCACGGAGGCAGCGATAAAGCTTTTTTTGCCTGTGGCTAGAAATTGGCTGAAAAGCTTTTTTTTGCCCCTGAAAGGGGGTTTGTCAAAAGTTATAAATAAAGCGAACCTTATATTTAGTGGGTTTTTGTGCTGCCTGGAAGTGTTTGTTTTTGAATCTCCCTGTAGGAGAGGTCATAAGCAGGGGCGTTAACCTCAAGGATGTGGACGCCAAAAGGCTCATTGAGAGCTTTTATGACAAGAAGTTTTCCGGCTACCTAGTGGTTACGCTTAGGGGTTATGATGGCCTCGAGGAAGGGGTTCTGCTGTTCAAGGAAGGTTCGCTGGCGGCATCGCTTTTCGAGTACGATTTTTACGGGGTAACGATTTTCGGGGATGCCGCGATTCCGCAGGTTTTTAATTCTTTTGCGGCAACCTACGTTGTAGCCGATGTAGTTTATTTGAGCAACCAGCAGGTTGATTTGGTAACCGCTTTCAACGACAAGAGCAGGCTCACAAAAGAAATCAAAAAAAGCGATGTGGGCCGGCTGATTCCGAACGCTTATTCGGCAGATTTCGCGAAGCAGACTCTCAGCCAAGTGGTTGATAAAAAGGAGTCAAAGAAGGACATTTTCAAGAAGCTCGGCCTCGGCGGCCTGGGCGGTTAATTTTTATGTTCAACGGAACAAGGAGCATGCTGAAAAAGATTGCCTCGGTGATTTTCGACATCGATGACACCGTGAAGCCGGTCGCGCAACTGAAGCTGCTGGAGGATTACGCGGGAAAATTCAACTTCGAAACAAAAACAACGGATGTTGCCGAGCTTTTGAAGGTGCTGAAAAAAAAGCATTTGGTTGACGAGATTGTTGTTTCAACCATGAACGGCAGTTCGATTGTTTCAACCAACGGCAACGCGGTTTCGGATGCCGTTACTGGCGCCGCGCTGTTCAATTACATCCAGTCCGAGCTCCCGAAAAGCAGGAGCGTTTTGATCCAGAGCAACGGCTGGTACATGCTTTTCCCGCATCTCAACAAGCTCTATATTGTCAGAGCGGCCGCGAACCTTGCCGGCGTTGAATTGAAGGCGCTTGCAAAGGAAATAGATTCATTTCTGGTTGCAAGGGATGTCAATTGAGCAACCCAATACCCTAACGGGCATTCCGTTGACGGGAAGTCACGAAACCCAGTTTTTTAAGCGGAAAAACCGTTTGTTTCATGGGAAGCTTTTTAATTGATAATATGCTCTAAATGTATGAATTTGCAGTTTTTTGAGTGGTTTTAATGGGCAGGGTAATTGCACTGGTTTCAGGCAAGGGCGGCGTCGGCAAAACAACTATAACCGCAAATCTGGGGATTGCGCTGGCGAAGCGCGGCCTCAGCGTGTGTTTGCTGGATGCTGACATTGCAATGGCGAACCTTTCATTGCTCTTGAACATGCAGAATTCGCCGATTACTTTGCATGATGTTCTTTTGGGTGAGGCCACTCCTAATGATGCGATTTATGACGGCCCCGGCGGGGTAAAATTCATGCCCTCAGGCTTAAGCCTGGAGAATTACAGGCGCGTTGATTCCGAGAGGCTGCAGGTTGTGGTTGACGTATTGAAGCCGCAGTTCGATTTTGTCCTGCTTGATTGTGCCGCGGGGATAGAGAAGAATGTGCTTGCCGCGATTTCTGCTTCTGACGAGGTTCTTTTGATTACGATGCCGACAAGCCCCAGCATTGCGGATGTTTTGAAGGCCAAAATCACGGCTCAAAGGCTCGGTGCAAAGCCGATTGGCGTGATAATTAATTTTGTGCGCGAGGAAAAGGGCGAGATAAGGAAGGATGACGTCATGAAGATGCTTGAGTTGCCGGTGATTGCGACAGTTCCTTATGATGATGAGGTAAGGCGCAGTTTCATGCAGGAAACCATAATGCCGGTTATGGTGCGCAAGCCCGGCACTCCCGCGGCGATTGCGATACAGCGCGCGGCTGCAAAGCTCGCGGGCCTGCCGGTGAAAATCGAGGAGGAGAAGAATTTTTTGGGCGGGTTTTTAAGCTCCCTGTTATCCATTTTTAAGAAGAAGCAGCCAAAGAAAATTGAAGAGGAACAGGCATGAACAACAGGCCATTTGATTTGCTGAACGATTCGCTCGGAAAAAACGTCCTTGTCGAGCTCAAGGACAGCGTTTCGGTGCGCGGAACATTGCAGGCGTTTGACGTGCACATGAACCTTGTTCTCGAGAATGCCGAGAAGCTGGTCGGCGGCGAAGCAAAGAAAAAGTACGGAACGCTTTTGCTCCGCGGCGACAACGTGCTGCTCATTTCCCCTTAAATTTTTTGCTGTTCAATTGCTTTCTGTAATTGATGCGCACTTTCCTTTTTGATTCAAACTGTTTTTGCACTCTTTCTTTTTAGTGCAGGTTTTTCATGACACTTTTCTTTTGGTACACATTTTCTTTTCGTGTTAACGAAAAGAAAAGGTGTGGACCCTGCGGGGATCGAACCCGCGGCCTCCCGATTGCCAACCGAGCGTTCTACCACTGAACTAAGGGCCCGCAAAGAGAATCTATTAGCATAAAATTTTAATAGGCTGGCTTTCCCGGCGTTTTTGGGGACCAACGCCCGCGGTTTTCAATGGGTTCACTTTTCGCGGGTCTCGTAGCTTATCATTGTCCTTGTTTCCGCGACTTCATGGTTTGTCCTCAGGTATTTCAGGACAAAGTCGTTGAGCCTGTCCATGTTCTTGACGCTCGCCATGAAAATCAGGTCGAAATCCCCGGTTATTATGGAGCCTGATTCGACTTCAGGCCTTTCCATTATCTGGTCGAAGAGCTTCTGGTGCTTTACTCCGGGCATCGCCTTTACAAGAACATAAGTCACGAGTTCTCGTTCAACGTATTTCCTGTCAGCCCTTGCGGTGAATGTTATTGCGTTTGCCTTCTGCATGTTTTTGAGCCTGTAATGTACTGTAGTCATGGGTATGCCGGTTTTTTTCGCGATTTCCTTAATGGAGAACCTGCTGTTCTGCTTCAGCGTCTCGATTATTTTTAAATCAACCTTATCCATGTTTGAATGTGTATTCAATAAACCTTAAAAATTGGTCATTTTTTGGTGTTTTTTTCAAGTTTTTTGTCAAAAAGTTATAATCTGTGTTCCGGTGAATTTCTGTATCATGGAAAAAATATGCCTCCTCGACCTCGAGGGGACGCTTGTCGAGAACGAGTTTCTTGTCGAGCTTGCCTCGCTCAATGGTTCCGCCCAAAGGGTTTCGGAGATAACCGAGTTCGCCATGAGCGGCAGGATTTGCCTCGAGGACGCGATAAAGGAAAGGATAGGTCTCATAAAGGGCGTTTCGCGTGTGGAGGCGGAGCGCCTGCTCCTGAAGACAAAGATACGCGATGGTGCAGTTGAATTCTTGAAGCGGCTGGATGAAACAGGGTGGCGCATAGTTGTGGTCACTAACGGTTTCATGTTTTTTGCTAAGCCGATATGCGATGAGCTCGGCATCCGCGAGGTTTACGGGAACGAGCTTGTTTTTGAAAACGGGAAAATAGTTTCCGCCATGATTTCTGTGGCCAAGGGAGCGGTTGCGGAAAAATTTTCAGGAAAAGGGAATGTGCTGGTCGCCATTGGTGACGGTGCGAACGATGCTGCGATGTTCCGCCGCGCCTCTGTTTCCTTTGCCTTCGGCAACCGTACAGGGGTTGCGGAGCATGCGGATTTTTTGGTTGCGGATTTTTTTTCGCTTGCGGGCATGTTGGATTCCAGGTTCGTTGTTGCTTCTTCGGATTCGGTTCCATGCGGCCTGAATGGCAAAGTGCTGCGCTTTGAATCACGCGCTGACCTTGAGCGCAGGCTTCCGGTTGCTTCGGCGCTTGTGGTGAGGAGCCAGAAAATAGATGCCTCACTTATTGGAATGGCTCCGGATCTGAAGGTGATAATAAGGCAGGGCGTAGGCACCGACAACATTGATGTGCAGGCCGCTTCTGCAAGGGGGATAGAGGTTCTCAATACTCCGCTTTCAGCGCCTTCGGTTGCTGAGCTCACGATAGGCTTCATGGTGAACGCATCAAGGCGGATTCACTGCATGGACCATGAAATGAAGCGCGGTACATGGCGTGAAAGGGGCGAAGTGATGGGTTCGGAGCTTTTCGGGAAAAAGGTAGGGATTGTCGGGCTTGGCAGGATCGGCTCTATTGTGGCGAGGATATGCCACGCGATGGGCATGCGTGTGGCTTATTACGATCCTTTTGTCGAGGAAACTTCATATGAAAAAAAATTTTCTCTGAATGAGCTTTTGTCGTGCTCGGACATAATAACTTTCCACGTTCCACTTTCGCCTGAAACCATGCATCTCCTGAATGTGGAGAACGCGTGGCTTGTAAAGCGCGGCGCTATTGTGATAAACACTTCCAGGGGCAAAGTGATAGGCAAGGATGCCTTGGGTGTGCTGCTCGGTTCAGGCGTTGCTTCCGCGGTCTGCCTGGATGTCCACTATGAGGAGCCAGCCGATTACAGTTCCTTCCATGGTTTTGAAAATCTGATCCTCACGCCGCACATAGGGGGAAACACTTTCGAGGCGCAGGAGAGGATGGCGAGCCGCGTGAAGGAAATTCTCGCGCAGCGCGGTTTTGGGTGATTTTTTTGCTGCTCACTCCGGGACCGGTTCACGTGCCGAAGCACCTGCTTTTCCCGCAAAGGGAACTGTTGCATCATAGATCGCGGGAATTCAGGGAATTTTATTCCTCCTTAATTGGAATGCTGGAGGAAATTTCCTGCGCGGAAAACGCCGTGGTGCTTTCAGGTTCAGGAACGCTCGCAACCGAATCGATTTTTGCCTCGAGTTCGCTTGGAAAAACTTTGGTTGCTTCGAATGGTGTTTTTGGGAGGCGCCTGTTTGAAATCGCATCCCTTTACTGCAACGCTTCCCTTGCCGAGTTTCCGGAGGGAAAAGGAATAAATTATTCTCGGCTGAAGGAAAAGGCGGATTTGAATGGGTTTGATTCTGTCGCAATTGTTGAGAACGAGACCTCAACTGCATGCATGAATGATATTGGAAGCATTGCGCGGAATTTCCGCGGCGAAATAATTGTTGATTCGGTTTCATGCTGGCCAGCTGGAAATGTTTCCGTGCGCGATGTTTCCGCAATCGCAACGGCCTCGCAGAAATGCCTTGGCATTGCACCCGGAATTTCAATGGTTTTTCTTGCCCATGGAAAGGCGGATTCGATGCTTTTGAAAAAGCCGCGCAGTTACTATGCCGATTTGGCGAAGAACATAAGCTCCTACAGAATGAAGGGCGAAACCCTTTGCACGCCGGCAATAACGCTGCTTTATTCCCTTCATGATTCGCTTGCCGCAATCCTGGAATCTGGCCTTAGCGCTTTTGTGGCGAAGCATGATGCAATGGCATCAAAGGCCAGGAAAATACTTTCAGAAGCCGATTTTGAACCGATGGCGGAAAAGGGCTTCGAGTCAAGGACAGTAACCGGTTTTTTGTGCGGTTCTCCGGAAGAAAAAAATTTCGTAAAGTCTGAGCTCGCTTCCAAAGGTTTTTCCATAGCTTCAGGCAAGGGAGTTTTTGCGGGCAGCGGGCTGCGCATAGGCACAATGGGTTTTTTCGAGGAAGAAAAGGTCCTCGAGGCGCTCGAACTCATTACAGAGGCAAGGGCGGATTTCAGTGCGGGGAAAAGGGCTGTTTCCGCCGTTTCAAGGCAAACGTAATCTTATATAATAGAAAATTCAAATAGTATTTCGGCTTTTTAAAGGGGTTTTTTGGCTTGGACAAGGAGCAGATAATCAGGGATTCGGTGAGGAAACTCGTTGAACTTAACATTCCCGACAAGGAAATCATTGATAACCTCAAGAATGTGGGCATTGAGGAGGACAAGGCGCGCCGGGTTTTGCAGGAAACAAAGGATGAGGTCGCGGGCAAAAGGCCGGCGCAGCAGGCTTCGTCCTCAAAGCAGCCCTTTCCCCCCGCTAAGCCGGTTCCGGAGCAGAAAGAAAGGAGCTTTGAGGGTGATGATTTGTACAGCGAGGCTTACGAGGAGCTCGAGGAGGAGCGGCAGCCCAGGATGCTGGTTAAGGAGAAGCCCATAAACAATCCTTCTTATTCCTCTCCGCAGGCTCCGGACAAGACGATGTCCGAGCTCTGGGAAAAAGGGATAATGGCCACAGTTGACGCGAAGCTTGGGGAGATTCAGCGCCTCAAGGATGAACTGGACGCAATCCTTGATGCAAAGATTCAGGAGCGCCTCAGGATTGAGGTGAAAAAAATCGAGACGGTTTTTGATTCGCAGAAGGTTTTGCTTTCGAACAAGATTGACATGCATCTGCAGAGCAAAGCGGATGAGATCCATAAGGTGGTTGAATCCAAGGCGCGTGAAATGGAGGACCTCTATGCGAAGGCAAGGGAGGAGATGCTCAAGGTCCAGCGGGAGAAGCAGGAGACACAGAAAATGCTTTCCGAGATAACGGGAAAACTCGAGGGTCTTGAGATGGTGAAGAACCGCATGATTTCCGAAACCAATGCGTCCATCATTCAGGCCGAATCCGGGTTTTCCGATTTCATGGAGGAGTCAAAGGCGAAGAGGCAGGAGCTCGAGGAGCGCATCAACCGCGCGCTTCAGTTGGAATCCAAAATAACCGAGGGCCTGATTCAAAATGCGAACCAGAAAATCGATTCGCTCGCGCTGGAAAAGGAAGGCGAACTCACGAAGCAGTTGCAGGCCAAGATGCGCGAAATCGACGAGATGGTTGCGCAGGTGGACCCGAAATCCATAAATGACCGCATCCTCGCGCTGAAAGAACTGGAGAAGGAGCTCGTGAAGAGGCAGAAGGAAATTGACAAGAGCATTGACAACCGTTTCGAGGGCGTGAAGAACGAATTCAACCAGTTCAAGAAGGATGTCGCGAAGCTTGAGGACAGCAACCTCGGGGAATTGAAGAAGGAGTACGCGGCGAGCATTGATGACCTGTTTGCCGAGAACATTGTGGAGTGGAACAAGAAGCTCAAGGAGAAGCGCAGGGAAATCGAGGATATGAAAGAGCAGATGGACCTTGAAAAGTTCAACGCAACCATGGAGGCGCTGGACATTTTCAAGAAGCAATTCGTGAAAACAATAAAGGTCAGCATTGACGATTACAACAAAACCAAGGCGGAGCTCGCGGACGCGATTATTGAGCGCGACAGGAACATAAATGGTTACCTGAAGAAGATTGATGCGAAAATGGCGGAGCTCTCGGATTTCGAGAAGAAGTTCGCGAAGGACGTTTCGGAAATACTTGAAAAGATGCCGAGCGAAAAGCAGATAACCGACGCGAAAAAAGTCATGGAGCATAATAAGGCCGCACAAAAGAAGGGCCAGAAGGCGAAGCAGGCGCAGGACAAGGCTGTGCAGTGATTTTTGGAGTGTGATGCGAAATGGCGAGTGAAAGGTTCGTGATGTGGTTTGACGAGCTTTCAATAGGGGACGTTCCGTTAGTAGGGGGAAAGAACGCGAGTTTGGGGGAAATGTACCGTTCACTGGCCTCGAAAGGGGTTAAGGTTCCTAACGGCTTTGCGGTTACCGCCAGTGCTTACAGGCATTACATAGAGAAAACAGGTTTGAAGGAAAAAATCAGGCACGAACTGAAGGGCCTTGATACCGGCAACATGAATTCGCTTTCAACCAAGGGCCATAATGTGAGGCAAATGATTCTCAATACGCAGATTCCAAAGGAAATAGAGGCGGAAATACTGAAGGCTTACTCACGCCTCGAATCCGAATATTCCAAGGGCGTTGATGTTGCGGTGAGGAGCAGCGCGACCGCGGAGGATTTGCCGGATGCCTCATTTGCGGGGCAGCAGGAAACATATCTGAACATACGCGGGCCCCATGATTTGCTGAATGCGTGCAGGAAGTGCTTCGCCTCTTTGTTCACTAACCGCGCGATTTCTTACCGAGTCGACAAGAAGTTCGACCACTTTTCAATCGCGCTTTCCATAGGGGTGCAGAAGATGGTGCGCTCGGATTTATCCTGCAGCGGGGTAATGTTTACCATTGATACTGAAACGGGCTTCGACAAAATTGTTCTCATTAATTCCGCGTGGGGGCTTGGGGAAAGCGTTGTTCAGGGCACGGTTAACCCTGACCAGTTCATTGTTTTCAAGCCCACGCTTGAAAAGGGGTTCAAGCCGTTGCTGAGCAAAAAGCTCGGCGAGAAAGCGATTAAGGTTGTTTACAGCCACGAGGGCAACAAATCCATCAAGACTATTGCGACGCATTCTTCGGAGCGCGAAAAATTCACTTTGAATGAAAAAGAAATTCTGCAGCTCGCGAAATGGGCCGTGATTGTGGAGAAGCATTATTCGGAGAAGCGCAAAAAATACACTCCTATGGACATGGAGTGGGCGAAGGACGGCAAAACCAACGAATTGTTCATTGTGCAGGCGCGCCCCGAGACAGTGCAGAGCCAGAAGGACAAGAATACGCTCGAACAATACTTGCTCAAATCCCGTGGAAAGGTGCTGGTTGAGGGCGGGGCAATAGGCCAAAAAATCGGTTCAGGAATCGCGCATATCATCCGCGACGCCTCGAAAATCGGGGAATTCAGGAAAGGCGAAATCTTGGTTACGGACACGACTGACCCTGACTGGGAACCCATAATGAAAATCGCTTCCGCAATTGTAACCGAGAGTGGAGGGCGAACTTCGCACGCGGCAATAGTTTCCCGCGAGCTTGGAATTCCTGCGGTTGTCGGAACGGGAAACGCAACGGAGAAAGTGAAAACAGGAAAACCTGTTACTGTTGTGTGCTCTGAAGGCGAGAAGGGAGTGGTCATGGAGGGCCTGCAGAAGTTCGAAATAAAAAAACTGAACGTTGCGCACCTGCCTGACACCCATACGCGCATAATGATGAATGTCGGCAACCCGGAACAGGCTTTTGAGTTCGCTTCGATTCCGAATGATGGAGTAGGATTGGCGCGCGAGGAGTTCATCGTGAATTCTTATGTGAAGGTTCATCCTAACGCGCTGCTCAAGTTTTCCGAGCTCAAGGATGAGAAGGCGAAGCAGGAAATCCTGAAGATGACCGAAGGTTACAAGGACAAGCCGCAGTTTTACGTTGACAAATTGGCTGAAGGAATTTCCATGATTGCGGCCGCTTTCTATCCAAAGCCCGTGATTCTGCGCTTTTCGGATTTCAAGACTAATGAATACGCGAACCTCATTGGCGGAAAGCAGTTCGAGCCCGAGGAGGAGAACCCGATGATTGGCTGGCGCGGCGCTTCAAGGTATTACAGCCCCGGTTTCAGGGATGCGTTTGGCCTTGAGTGCAAAGCAGTAATGAAGGTGCGCGATGAAATGGGGCTCGCTAATTTGAAAGTAATGGTTCCGTTCTGCAGGACCGTTGAAGAGGGGAAAAAAGTGATTGCGGAGATGCAGAAAAATGGTTTGAAGCAGGGCGAGAATGGCTTGGAGGTTTACGTGATGTGTGAAATCCCGTCAAACGTGATTCTTGCGGAGGAGTTCTGCAAGGTCTTTGACGGATTTTCAATCGGAAGCAATGACCTTACTCAGCTCACTTTGGGTTTGGACAGGGATTCGGGGATTGTTACGCATATTGCGAACGAAAAGAATGCCGCCGTGAAGAGCCTGATTTCGCATGTGATTAAGGTTGCGAAGCAGAAGCACCGCAAGATTGGCATCTGCGGCCAGGCGCCGAGCGATTTCCCGGATTTTGCCGAGTTTTTGGTCGAGCAAGGAATTGACTCTATTTCCCTGAACCCGGATACCGTGCTGAAGACCAGGCAGGCAATTGCGAAAAAGGAAAAGGCTCTGAAATGATTCTGTGGGGATTGCGTGTCATACATCAGGTGTGAAACGAAGAACGCTGTTTACCTGATAAATCTGGAGAGGCATGACAACTTTGTTGACTCGATCCCGCCAAGCCAGCCTCTTGATGCGGTCGTGGTCGAGCAGAATTTTTCCGAGCAGGGGTCTCAATTTTTGTCCGGAATACCCGGCATCAAATTAACGTTTTTGGAAACCCTGCGTAGTCGCCGCATGGACAGGCGCGGAGTTAACGCTTTTTTTCTGGATCCTTCTATTTCCCGTGAAATTGCTTATGAAGAAATTGAGCGCGCCGACAAAAGAATATCCAGGTACGAGGTTGGGGCAGGCCTGTTAAAGTTTTTGTCGACCGCTTCAGGCCTTGTTGCAGTCGGGAAAGTCATCAACAACATTGCCACTAAAGAAAGCGGGGAAAGGTTTTCGAGAAGAGCGCTTCTCGCGTATGGCGCCGTCGGAGCCGCTATTGCTTCTACTTACGGTTTCAGCGATTTTTTGAAATCCTCTGTAAAAACGGCGCGGGCAAGAGGCGAGACAAGCCTGTACAGGAGGCTGGGCTTAAGATTCAGGGATTTTGTTTCTGAAAATCACATGTTTTTCACTAAGTATTTCAGGGATGCGGTTGTCGCCAGAAAGCTTGAGGAAATCGTGGTGCCTCAACTGAGGCAGTCAGTGCGCGGAAAGCCCGTTATCGGTGTTTATTATGGGGTTGGCCATGGAACTGACTTGGAAAGAATGCTGGAAAATCCAACTGTCCGGGCTAAATATCTTGAAGAAGGTCTGAAAACAGCCGAAGGCTGGAGACGATTGGAAGGCGCAATGGTTGAAAACACGAGAGAGATGGACTCTGCAATGTTTTTCAAGTGGAACGCCGTGGAAAGAAGATTTGACGGGCCGCTGTATTATTTTAAGGGGATAGAGGGCGAGCAAAAGGCAAGGAGCTTTAGGCTGGGAATGGCAACAAAAAAGAAGGAACCCCGGGAAGTCGCAAAAGCAGATGAACGCCTGACAAGGAGAGATTTTTTAAAAAGAGTATTCAGGGCATAGAATTGGTTCATTGAAACCTTGGTGCCCTGCTCATAGTTGGCAGGCCATTGCGAAGAAGGAAAAGGCCATGAAAAGGCGCGGGAAATGAATATATTTTCCGAGTATGATGTGCCAATTTTGGCTAACTTTAAGTAATTAACCGCAAACTGGTTGGTCAGTAACAATTAATGCAGGGTTAAATTCTGAGTGGTACTCGCCTATTTTAGGGTTTTGAAATTCTTTCCCTCTAAGTTGGGCTAAACGAAGTTTCATTACGCAAGAGTTTTGAAGTATTAATTTCATTATGCTCATCTCTTTTTTCCAATTATCAGTTTTGGCTTTGACTTGATCTATATATGGTAATAGCAAAATTTGGTATGAATAATCTATGGTTATGTTTACTCGCTTAGTTGCTTCATTTAAGTTAAGCAAACCTTTTATAGTTTCTGGGTCAGTGATTCTCATCTCAGTAGTGTAGGTGTCGAAATCTGACGGCAATCTTGTCGAGTAAAGCAAATCACCCTCAACATATTGGTTTGTGTTGTCCAAAAATAATTTTGCTGCAGTTGCCGTTCTTCCAAGTTTATAGTCTAATCCTTCTGCGAGGCTATTTTGAATATTTTGGTCAAGTTCGATATTTCTTCTAAGTTCTTCTTTAGTTAGATTTAAGCTGTCAGTTGAAACAGATAATGCCTCGTTTGATTTGTCAATCGAGATAAGAACATAGTAAATAGACAAGACAGCTATGCCAACTCCTATAATTGTAAATGCCAATGTTAGTCTCTTGTAAAAATTTTCGTGAAAGTTTTTACTTGAAATAAAACTTGCAAATATTACTAGTATGATTGCCAACAAACCGCTTGCTACTTTTTGGTCTCCGGCTAGTGCCCCATAAACAATCGTTAAAAATCCAAATATTATTAAGGCACTTAAATGTAGCCAATCTTGCCAAGTAGTTCTTTCACAGTTATGGAGTTTATGTGGCTTACCAATTCCGCGGGATTCAAATTGAGGCTTTCCACATTTTTCGCATTTTGGAATATCCATACGGCATTTCCTGCTACAAACACATTAAAACAGCTACATTATTACCAGCGCTTTTGCTCATTTTTTCTTAATTGCTTGTCGTGTTTTTGGACATAGCTGCTCCATTTGGAAAGCTCAGGTGCGTTTTCACTTACTTTGAAGGGTTCGTCCTTGGAATACATTGTGGGGTGGCTTTTATGAGCACCGGCAATGTGCCCTCCTTGCAAAGTGGTAAACGGCCTTGCTCCGTTTCTGGTATTATGCGCGACAGGATTCTTCTTCCTGAAGAGTTGAGGGAAGAGTTTTTTGAAATCATTAAATCGTTGCTCCGTTTGAAGAGCGGAAAACAGCTCGCAAAGGAACTCAGCATTGATTATTCCACTTTCAAGAACTACAGGCGAGGAGAGTTAACAATCCCTGTTCATATTTTTGAGAAACTGTCTGCTCCGTTGGATGAAGCGCAAAAACAAAAATTTTTGTCCAATGCAAAGTTTTTGGATTCTAATTGGGGCGCGATAAAAGGGGGCAAGAGAGGGATTGCTGTTGTAAGGCAAAAATATGGTGAGGAATATCTGCAGATGCTCAGGCAAAAAGGGGGTTTTGCTAATCCTAATAGGCCGCACCCTGTTACTTCAAAAAATATAATCGTGCCTGAGAAAATTAATGCTGAAATTGCAGGGCTTTTAGGGGTTTATCTTGGAGACGGCACTCTTACAGAATATTTCATGAGGATTTCAGGCGATAAACGTTTTGATCACAACTATTTTGAATATCTTTCGGGCGTTATAAAACGAAACTTTGGCATCGCTTCGGTAATCTTGGAAGTTCCATCAACAAACCAGCTCGCGTTGCAAATCCATTCAAAAAAATTTGTTGACTTTTTCAGGAAAAATTTCAATTTGAAGAACGGGGACAAGATAAGAAATCAGTCTAAAATTCCGGACTTTATCTTGGCTGATGGCGAATTGGCAAAGGCTTGCCTACGTGGCTTGATGGATACTGACGGCTCTTTTTCCAGGCGCTCGATTTACTTATGCATGGCATTCACTTCCTATAGCCCGGTGCTTCTCAACCAGGTTTATGAATTAGGCTTGAAGTCCGGTTATTTTACGTATAATTTTAAGGGGCAGGTGGGCTCGAATTCATGGCCAAAAATCAAAAAGTATTTTTCGGAAGTGGGAAGCTCAAATTTGAGGCATATAATAAGGTTCGAAGAAAGGTTCAAACATAACAAATTCCTATATCAGGAAGAAACATTAAAATACTTTCCCGAGTACGAGAGTGTTATACTGCCTCACCGGGCCCGTGTTCTAACGGCTATGATCCAACCTTGACATGGTTGGGACGGGGGTTCAACTCCTCCCGGGCCCATTTTTTTCTTTTTTTATTCAATTCGTCAAAAGGCAGTTCGACTCTGCCTATCCCCACTAAATTATCTTGGAGGTTCGATCTGACCAATCTAAAAGTGTTCTTAAGACTTTTCTTTTATTTTCGTCGCTTGTCGGGTACCTTTCCACGAGCTTTCTGAAAAAATAAGTGCGGAGCGAATCAAAAACCTTGAGCCTTTCCGGTTTGCAGCGTTGCCCAATTCTTTCAAAATTTGATGTCAAGTAAGCGTAATCCGGCCTGAACTCATAAACAATGCTTTGCGGATTTGACCAATTGACATTCACCTCGCGTGCTAGATAGAAGTCTATGACACCGACCCTTGACTTCACAGGGATAAAATTATTGAAATGCGGATGGCTGTGGAGTATTTTAAGCCGGTGAATTGTTCCCATGCTTCTGGCGGTCGATGATAAAAGCGCCCTCAGTTGTTTTACATACGAAGGATCGGAGCTGTCTTTGTTTGCAAAGTCACTGAGGTACTTTGACAGGGTGTTCTGGTTTGTTTCCCGGTTCTTCACCAAGGATTTCCGCCCAATCCTTTCGTAGGCATAATCTATTCCATGTTCTTCCGGTTTTTCGAAAAATGCCGAAAATTCTGGAACAAGAACGCCTGCCCTAGAAATTTTTGAAATCAATTCCCCGACTTTATTAGGGTCACTATTTGCTATATGAAGGGCATCGCCTCTTCTACCAAAATGTGAGTCGAAATGCTTAATTCTCTTGGAAGAAACAACAACAGGCGTTCTTCCGACTTTTGAATGAAAGGTATTGTCCTCTATTTGCTTTCCTTTGTTAAACGGGCCGTCAAATCTGACCGTCCCGGCCGCTTTGTCTCTTCTCTTCAAGTTAAGGTTTCTCATTAAATATCAATTGTTTTTGCCCTTTATTTTAATTTCTCCCCGCCTTTGTTTCCATGCACGTAAGCGAACTCTTTTTCTTCAGGCTGTGCGGGGCGCCTTCTGCGGATTCGTTTACCTCAACTTTTCATAATCGCTTCTTGGAATTTTTGATTGCTTGAGTATTTCTTTCAGGATTCCGATTCCCAATTCTTCGTTTCCGTGCACCGGCACAACCGTTTTTCTGCCGTCAGGATGAATATGCCTCACGTGGCTTCCCACTTGGTGGATTCTCCTGAAGCCGAGTTTTTCGAGAATCCTGCACATTTCCCTGCCGGATACGGGAATCAGGCGCGGCAAAGTTAATCAGACCCTGACTTCAACGTTCTGCAAACCAACGAACTTCAAATCGGAAGGCTGCAGCTTATCTGCCTCGACGCAAACCTGGATGGCTTCCTTTATCCTTTCCAATGCCTGCTGGACGGTTTTGCCCTGTGTATAGCAACCCTGGATATCCGGGACGCGGGCAACGAACCAGCCCTGCGAATCCTGCTCTATCAGGACCGCGAAATTATAAATCTTTTTCTTCTGCATAACAAGAGTTTCATATAAGAAAAATATAAACATATCCATTCATGCTTCACATCTCCTTAGTTTCCACGCACGTTAAGGAGCTTTTCCTTTTCAGGCTCCGCGAAGCCGCCTTCCGCGGATTCATTTGCCTCAATTTTTCGAGCTGCGTGCACACGTTGCACAGGGCTCCGTTTGATGGGTTGCCGCACGCTCCGCATTCCCTTAGTTTGTTCCCGTTCTGCTTTTCGTTTTCCAGGAGCATCGGCTTCAGTTTCCTGAATGTAGCGAGCAAAGAGTGCTTTGTTCCCGGCGAGAACTCCTCGAGCTCGTTCAGCATTTTCCTGTAGTGGTTGCGCTTCGCCATCCAGGAGAACGGGCAACATTCTTCAGAGTAATGCTCGATTCCATTGAATGCGGCGTACGCAATGATTTCTTTTTCGGGCGTTTCGTAAAGGGGCTTTATGCGCGGCACGAATTTTTCTTTTTTTGCGCCTGTTGTTTCTCCGGAGCGCGAGATTTTTGCAAGCTCGTTGTTGAACAGGCTCATTGCAATGCTCTGGCACTCGTCATCCAAATTATGGCCTGTCGCAATCTTGTCCGCGCCGATTTCAAGCGCCTTTGAGTTCAAAAAGTGCCTCCTAAATACTCCGCAGAAGCCGCATGTGCTTCCTAATTTTTCGTCTCCCGAAATTTTTTTCATCACGTCTTCCATCGAGTAGCCGAATTCCTCCTCGAAGCGCACAACGTGATAAGGAATTGAGTTTTGCTCGCAGTACTTCACGCCGATTTGCAGGGCATTATCGCGGTAACCGTGTATTCCTTCGTCAATCATTATCGCCTCGATTTTGTTGAGGCCTGTTTTTCCGTATATGTTGTGCAGCAAGTGCAGTGTTGTCATTGAGTCCTTTCCGCCTGAAACCCCGACAACAATTTTCTCGCCGTAATTTATGAGCTTGTTTGTGCGTATGGTTTTTCGCACGCGGTTTTCAAAAAAGTTGTTGAAGTGTTCCGCGCAGAAGCGGTGCGGCCCGTAGCCGAGGAACACTTTTGCGGGTTGCCCGCATTTGTCACAGCGATTCAATTGCAAATCCTGCATATCGGAATTTTCCATGCAATAATTAATAATAATATCAAAGGGCATAAATAATGAAACAAATAATGTCCTTTGATAGCTATCAAAAGACACTAATAAAAGTTGCTGAATTAATGTCTTTTGATATAATACGCAAAAAACGTTTTTTTTACGAGGCGAAAAGAATTTAACCAACAGAACCCCAATCTAAGAATGGCAAGAAGAATATGGCCAGGAAGGCTAAGGAAAACGCGCTCGAAACAACACTCGTCAGTTGCTTTTGTGGGCCGCGTCAGGAGGTTTGGGGCGAGGCTCAACCAAGGAGAAAGCGCCAGGTTTGGACAGAATTTCATCGTTACTAGGCTTTCAGACGGCAGGATCGGATTGAACGGAGTCCATGAAGGCACAGTTGAGCCGCTTGTTTTTTCCGGGCCGAAAAATGCGGCGAGAAGGCAGCAGCGCTTTCGTGGTGAAAGAGCGGCCTGAATCATGGTTCGCTTATTCACCGGCTTTGCATTTTTAGTGAGGGAAAACCATGACTAAAAGTGCAGGTCGTTTACTTTACGTGCAAACGATTCTTCGTTAATTTTATATAGTTTGGAAGTTTACATAGTTACTGGTGTATATGCCTCTTGGGTTAAAGTCGCGAAAATCGATTATTTCTGGTGCAATAAGGCAACTTGAAGAAGCCGGAAAAACCAGAAAACGACTTAAACTGAATCGGCTTAATAGAGCTATTCAAGAGGCAAAAAATATTAGGGGTCTAACTAGAGTTACTGGTTACATTTCTGTTGGGAAAAGTGGTAATGCTAGTATTCCTGCAAGAAAAAAGAAATATATGAGCGAAGAAAGAGTCCACCATATTGCTAATGTGCTGGCCGGAACACCGCCATTTTCACGTCTGCCTGTACCTTCAGGATTGGAGTACAAGGTACTTCGCCAAAGCATTAAAAGGAGAAAAAAAGAAGCCCGCCGATTGATAAAACTAAGAAAACTTGGGGAAAGTTGACTACCATTAAAACCACCCATACTTTTATATTCTTTCTTTATGAAGAATAAGTGAGTCAAATGTCCTATTAGTAATAGTATGCTGGGTATATTGGCTTTTTCTTTTCGTAAACGTTTTCTTTTTGGCTAAAAAAGAAAAGGTTTTTTAGTGGTTTTGAATGAGTTTTACAAAGCAAGTAGCGGAAACAATCCAGAGCGAGGCGCATGGCAAGAAGTCGAAAGACTATGCCTACTCGGCCATTTTCAGGCAGAAGGTCGAGGACCAGAGGAAATTGGGCGCTTCAGTGACCCGGCTTGAAAAGCCCTCAAATCTTCCGAGGGCGCGGGGTTTGGGCTACAAGGCAAAAAACGGTTTCTTTGCTGTTCTCGTAAGGATAAGGAAAGGCTCGGGAATGCACACCAGGCCTGTAAGGGGAAGAAGGCCGAAGCGCATGGGCGTTTCAAAGCTCACAAGGAGGCTTTCAAAGCAGACCATGGCGGAACAGCGCGCGGGAAAGAAATACCCGAACTGCGAGGTTTTGAACAGTTATTGGGTTGGAGAAGATGGAAAAAGAACGTATTACGAGGTTCTTTTGGTTGATGTTTCGGCCCCGGAAGTGATTGCGGACAGGGAAAGGAACTGGATTACCTTTAAGCAGCACTCCAGAAGGGCGGACCGCGGACTCACTTCCTCGGGCAAAAAGGGAAGGGGCCTGTACAAGGGCAAGGGCCACGAAAAGAACTTCCCGAGCCAAAGGGCGCACGACAGGACCGCCAAATAAATTGAATCTTTTTGCCGGCCTTTTCCTAAAAGGCTGAATGCTATTGCTTTTTCATTTTTTTCATGCCTTTTCTTCTCATGAACCTTAACTTGGTGCAGTTCTGGGAGCCCGAAATTCTTGGGCATTACGCCCCGGAATTCAAAGACGAGGCAATAATCGTTTGCTCGGATTTCACGGAAGCCGAACTGAAGGAATTTTCGCAGAAAAAAAGGAAATACGGCACAAAGTTTTTTTCCTGCAAGCTCCTCGTGCGCAAGGACAACAATGAAATGCAGCGCTTCAGGAGGCTCGCAGATTTTGTTGCGGTGCAAGGAAGCTCGCCTGAAATGTGCTTCTGGGCGGGAACCCAGAAAGCGGATTTGCTTGTGCAGCCGTTCTCTTCGCAGAAGAATTTTCTTGATTCGCAGACAATAACGGTTCTGAAGCAGAACGGGGTTTTCACCGCATTTTTGTTCAGCGATTTCCTTGCGGCGCGCTCCTTTGAGCAGTCGCAGCTCCTGAAGAACGCGATGCTTTCACTTAAATTGCTTGAAAAGGCGGATGCAAAAACGCTTTTCTTTTCAGGTGCGCGGAATGAAACTGAAATGCGCGCCGCAAAAGACCTTTCCTCGTTCGCGGTTTTCCTCGGAATGAAAAAGGATTCCGCTTTGAAGGCCGCGCGCAAAAGCACTGAAGAATTTCTGGAGAGGGTTGAATGAAAATCCCGTCCATGGAAGAGTGCGAGGCTCTGATGGCAGAGTTCGGGGTGCCGGAACACATCAGGAAGCACACGGAAGAGGTGCGCAAAGTGGCGAATTTCCTCGCAAAAAAAATTTCCTCGAACGGAAAGAAAATAGATTTGGGTTTGGTTGACCGCGCCTCCTTGATGCACGATTTCCTCAAGATGCATTGCATCAAAAACAACTGCAGGCACGCTTTGGAAGCCGGCAAAGTAATGGCGGAGCGCGGTTATGCAGAATTCGGCGGGGTTTTGAGGCTGCATGGCCTTGGGGAAGTGAACAATTTTGACTCGAAAACAGGCCTCGAGGCGAAGATTGTTTGGTATGCGGACAAGCGCGTGAACTCGGACAAAATGGTTTCATTAAAAGAGCGTTACGATTATTTGAAGGAGCGCTACGGTTCAATGGGCGGGCAAAAAATGAACGGAATCATTTCAACGGAGAAGAACGCTTTCGGTTTGGAGAAGGAGCTTTTGAGGCTTGCTGATGTTTCTGAAAAACTAGAGGGATTGAATTGAAAATAATTTATGCGAGCATTGCGAGCCAAGGCCCTGCGAAGCAGGGGCTGTCGCTCCCAACCGGCGAAAGGGTTGCGCGCGGCGTTGAGCCCTCTGAGGCGAAATCCTCGGAGAGGGAAATGCGCGGGGGATTGAAATGAAGGCAACTAAAAAAGAAATGAATCCCATTCCCCCAACCTTGAGGGGAAAGAAGCGTTACGTGAAGTTCAGGTTTGTTTCGCGTTCGGCTTTGAGGGAGAGCGAGGTTAAGTTTTCGCTGCACAGTTCTTTTGCGCGGCTTTTCGGCGAGATGGGGGTTGCGGAGCAGAAGCTCTGGCTCGTAAAGTGGTTCCCTGAAAAGAATGAGGGCATTGTGCGCTGCGCGCTCGAAAAGGAAGAGCACGTGAAGGCCGGGCTGCTTTTCATGGCCGAGGTGCGCGGCGAACCAATTGTGCCGGTAATTGTGGCGGTATCCGGCTCGGTAAAGAAGCTGAAGGGTTAATGAGGGGGTTTTGTTTTATGCATTTTCCAAGAGAGCCAGGGTCTATTCAGGCGGCAAAATTCAGGCGGCAAATTCTGCGTGTTATTTCAAAGCATCAGGACAGGGAAAAAATAATGAATGAGGCGCATAAGTTTGGGCATATAGCTCCGTCAAAAATACCTTTGTTCATGCGTGAACTGAGCGACTTTCTTCTGAGGGACCGCGAAATCACCGAGATTCTTGTGCAAAGCATCGAACCGGGTAAAAAAGCCGATTTGCTTAAGGAGTATGCTTTGAAAAAGCACGGGGGCGACAGGGAAAGCGCCAAAAGGTTCCTGCTTGACGAGGCCAATTTCGTCAACAATTTTAGGTACAGCAGGTCCTCATATTTTGACCCCGAATTTCTTGAAAGGTACATGAGGCTGGAGCATGTTCCGGAAGGCCAGAAAAAAAGGTTTTCCGTGGAGTTCCTGCACCAGGTAAACAATGCGATTCAGCTGTTCCAGGTGCCTTTAATTTCTGCGGGTTACCGCATAAGGTGAAACACTGCTTTTTTGTGCCTTTCCCGCCTTTTAGCGCCCCCGCGGGGTTGGTTTTTATTATTAACTGTTTAGAAATAGTAATGAATTCAAAGGCAGAAAGAGGAGATTAATTTTGTACCCAGGTTCTCAGTCATCGAATTACGACCGCGCAGCAACCATGTTTTCCCCGGACGGGAGGCTTTACCAGGTTGAGTATGCCTCCAAGATAGTTTCTCAGGGAACGATGGGTGTTGCCTGCAAGTACAGTGATGGATTGCTTTTCGGCGCGGAGAAAAAGGTGAACAGCAGGCTCCTGATTCCGGAATCCGTGGAAAAAATGTTTGTTGTTGATGATCACATTCTAGCGATTTCCGCTGGTTTAGTGGGTGACGCGAGGCGCTTGGTTGGCATAGCGAGGCAGAAGGCGCAGGAAAACAGGATGTATTATGATGAGGCGATTCAGATTGAGAACCTCGTGAAGGAAGTTTCCAACATAATGCAGGTTTTCACGCAGTACGGGGGCATGAGGCCTTTCGGAATCTCGTTCATTGTCGGCGGCATAGACCGGACAGGCAAAAGGCTGTTCGAAACCGAGCCTTCGGGAGCATTGGCGGAATACCATGCAATCGCAATCGGAAGGAACAGGAACAAGGCAATGGATTTGTTCGAGAAGGACTGGAAGGAAAACCTTTCAAGGGATGCCGCGGTAAGGCTTTGCGTTAAAGGGATTGAAAGCGGCCTTGAGGAAAAGGAGAAGCTCGAGGTCAAGAGGCTGGAGTTCATTTACATTGATTCGGCGAAGCAATTCAAGCCGATTTCTCAGGACGAAATAAAGTCCATTTTGAACAACAAGAAGGAATAAATTGAATGGTGCGTACGGAAGACGCCGTGATTGCCCGTTTTGAGCATTCAGGCGAAAAATTCGAGATTCTGGTTGACCCAGACCTTGCAATGGATTTGAAGCACGGCAAGGAAGTGAGCACGGATGACCTGCTTGCTTCGGAAATGGTGTTCAAGGATGCGCACAAGGGCGAGGAAAAAAATGCGGAGAGCCTGAAAAAGGTTTTCGGGACAACCGACATCGCAAAGATTGCGAAGAGAATAGTTTCCGAGGGCGAAGTACAGCTGACGACGCAGCAGAGGCATGGCATTGCGGAGAAGAAAAGGAAGGAGATTGTCGCATTCATTTCGCGCAACGCCTTCAATCCGCAGACAAACACGCCGCATCCTGCGCAGAGGATTGAGAATGCATTGGACCAGATTAAATTCAGTGTTGACATTAATAAAAGCGTCAAGGAGCAGATTACAGAAGTCCTGAAGGAAATCAAGAAATTGATTCCGATTTCCATGGAGAATTTCCGCGTTGCCGTAAAAATTCCGGCGCAGTACGCTGGCAAGGCATCGCCCGTGCTCCACAAGTACGGCGTCCAGAAGGAGGAGTGGCAGAACGACGGGAGCCTGGTTGCGATGCTCGAGATTCCCGCGGGGGCGAAGCAGGATTTGTTCAATGAGCTTAATCACCTGACGCACGGTGAAGTTGAGTCTAAGATACTTGAAAACAAGGGGTGAAAAACAGTGTCAAAAAGATTGGTTATTCCGGGAGAATTGGTAACGGAAGAGAGGAAAAAACTGGGTTCGCACGTTTTCATACGCGACGGAAAAATATATTCCGACGCAATGGGATTGGTGAATGACGAGTCGGATTTCGCGTCGGTTGTTCCGTTGGAGGGAAAATATGCGCCGGAGCAGAACGACCTGATAATAGGGGTAATTGTGGACGAAAAGTTTTCGGTCTACGAGGTTGACATAAACAGCTTTTACTCGAGCTGGATTTCGAAGAAGGAGCTGCGCGAAATACTCAAGCCCGGGACAATAATTTCCGGAAAGGTGATGAAGGTGAACGAGTTCAACGAGGTTGATTTGGGCGGAATACGCTCGTTCTTCGGCGGGGAACTGATTGAGGTTTCCGCCGTGAAGATTCCGCGCGTAATCGGAAGGGAAGGCTCGATGCTGAACGTATTGAAGAACGGCACGAAAAGCAACATTATTGTCGGAAGGAACGGGAGGATTTGGGCGAAGGGCGGAGACGTGAACCTGTTGCGCAGGGCAATCAACAAGATAAATGCCGAGGCGCACATGGACAGCCTTACTCAGAGAATCACGGATTTTTTGGACAAGGAAAACGGCGGCGTGAAAATGCAGCCCCCGAGTGATGATGGAAACATGGAGAATATGGATGAAGGTGATGAATGATGGCAAAAAAAACTGAAGACAAAATAGTTTACGTGGATTCAAAAGGAAAAAGGCTTGACGGCAGGAAAGTCGAGGAATTGAGGCCGATAAAGATTCGCGCGGGTGTAATCCCGAGCGCGGACGGTTCGGCATATCTCGAGTGGGGGCAGAACAAGGTGTTTGCCGCGGTTCACGGGCCAAGGCCTTGCTTGCCGAAGCACACTGCTTCGCCGTACAAGGCAGTAATAAAGTTCGACTACAAGATGGCCACGTTCAGCGTTCCGGACAGGAAAAACCCGAGGCCGAGCAGGCGCGAGATTGAAATCTCAAAGGTCTGCGGCGAGGCGCTTGAAAAGGCGATTTTCGTTGAAAGGTTCCCGAACACGGAAATAGTTGTCATTGTGGCAGTGATTGATTCAGATGCGGGCTCCAGGATAGCTTCCTTGACTGCGGCGTCGGTTGCAATGGCTGACGCGGGAATCCCGATGCGCGACATGGTTGCGGGAACGGGCATAGGGCGCGCAGGGGGAAAGATGATAGTGGATTTGAACAAGGCCGAGGAGGATGCCCCCGACGCGGTGGATATTCCGCTCGCGATTTTGCCTAATTCAAAGGAAATAGTCCTGCTTCAGATGGACGGAATAATGACCAAGAAGGAATGGGAAGACGTGTATCCGCTTGGTGAAAAAGCTATAATGCAGGTTTATGAGCTGCAGAAAAACGCCCTGAAGGCAAAGTACGCTAAAAACGGAGTTGAGGAGAAATGAGCACACAGCTATGGGATTTGAGAGTGGACAAGGTAATCGCCGAGTTAAAGGAAGGAAGGCGCGGCGATTCAAGAAAAATTGACGAGTACAGGAAACTGGAGGTAATCCGCGGAATCGGCGAGAATGCCGATGGTTCGGCAAGGGTGAAGCTCGGCAACACAGATGTTGTTGCCGGAGTAAAAATGATGGTAGGCGAACCATACCCCGATTCTCCGGACGAGGGAAGCATAAGCGTGGGCGCGGAATTATTGCCGCTCGCATCCCCAGATTTTGAGTTCGGCCCGCCGCGCGAAGGGGCAATTGAACTCTCGCGTGTGGTTGACAGGGGAATACGCGAAAGCGGGGCCGTTGATTTCAAGGGCCTCAGCATTGTCGGGGGCGAATCCTGCTGGGTTGGGTTTGTGGACATTTATGCAATCAACCATGACGGGAACCTCTTTGACGCGTGCAGCATTGCGGCCGTTGCTGCTTTGCTGGAGACAAAGATGCCAAAGCTCGAGAACAACAAGGTTGTGAAGGGCGAGTACAAGGGCAAGCTTTCCCTGAAATGCAGGCCCGTGCTGAATACTTTCGCAAAGGTCGGCAACGTGATTGTTGTTGACCCGGCGCTTTCGGAGGAAAAGGCCATGAATGCGCGCTTTTCAGTGTGCATGATGGATGACGACGGCATCTGCGCTTACCAGAAAGGCCTTTCTGGCTCTTTCACGATAAGCGAAATAAACGGCACAATCGACACAGCAATCAAAAATAGCAAACAAATAAGAAAGTTATTGTGAAGAGAATTGGTTATATAACATGGCACTCAAGAAAGTGGGCACGACAGGCCGTTACGGCTCGAGATACGGCGTTGGAATAAGGAAAAGGCTGCTCAAAATCGAGCCAACGCAGGTGCAGAGGCACTTGTGCCCCAATTGCGGTTCCCGGAAGGTCAGGCGCCAGAGCAAGGGAATTTTCCTTTGCTCCAAGTGCAGGCACGAGTTCATCGGGGGCGCGTATCTCCCGCAGACCCTCACAGGCGGCATCATTGGGAAAATGGTTTCGCAGAAGAACTTCGGGCTCCTGAATGAGCTTGAGGAGAAGAGGCAGAAGGCGGAAATGGAATCCGAATCCAATAGGGAAGAAGGGGGAACCGAGGCCGAACCGAAAAGAGAAAGGGACGCAAAGAAAAGTCGCGGAAAAGAAAAGGAAGCTGAAAAAGAGGGGCCCGAAGAGGCCGCGGAAGAAGTTGATGAAGGGGGTTGAGTGAAGATGTACAAATGCTTGAGATGCGGAAAGGAAGTCCAGAGCCTCGTTGCGGGTTCCATAAGGTGCCCGGGCTGCGGGTACAAGATTTTCTCGAAAACAAGGGAACCTATCACAAAAACTATTCGGGCGAGATGATGCCTTCGGCAGAAATAACCGCCGATTTTCCTGATTCGAAAAGTGCGGGGAACGCGGCAAGGTCATTAAAGGTTGAGCTTAAGCATGGCTTTGAAAGGCGCTCAAATACTTCAATAAAAACCAATAAAACTGTTGTTCACCTCAAGATTAGTGCTTTGGATGAAAGCGCTTTAAAGGCTTCAAGGCATTCTTTTGAAAGGCTCTTAGGGCTTTGCAGCGGAATTTCTTTTATGGGGGGAACAAAAAATGGCAGACGTTAACAAGTCCATTCAGGAGTTCGAGAGGGGCAGGATACAGCTCTCGGCAATAGAGAACCAGAGGCAGTCAATGGAGATACAGTCCAAGGCCCTTGAAGAAGCCATTACCGAACTTAAGGCCTCGAAGGAACAGAAGGTTTACAAGGCCGCGGGAAACATCCTCATTCTTTCCGACGCGAAAAGGGTTGAGAAGGAACTCAAGGAACAAAAGGAAACAATGGACCTGCGCGTCAAAACCCTGAAGAAGCAGGAAGAGGCAATGCTTGACAAACTGAACAAGCTCAAGGCCGACATAGAAGGATTCCAGAAGCCCGCCGAATCAAATTCAAGTGAAAAGGAAGAGTAATCTGGATGCCGCTGAAGAGCCTTTCTCCGCTTTACGGAAAAAAGGTCCTTCTCCTGACGCATTCGGGTGCGGACGTTGATTCATTCTCAAGTGCGGCAGCAATCCACTTTTCACTGAACGGAAAATCCAAAACCATTATCGGCGTACCCGGCCACTTGAACCTTCCGTCGAAGGCGTTCGCGGAAAGAATCGGCGTGGAATACAAAATCGACCCCTCATTGGCAAATTTTGACGCGGTTCTTTGCCTTGACTTCAACAAGGCCGCAATGCTCGGCACAATGAAAAGCGCTTTCGATTCTTTCGAAGGGGAAAAATTCCTTATTGACCACCACGTTCCGGAAAAGGAGCGCCTCGCTCCGGAAAAAAATTCGCTGCAGGGCAAAGAGGCCATTTCCACGACCGAACTCGTTTATTCTTTGCTCAAAAAATCGCGCATAAAAATCCCGAAAAAGGCGCTCGAGTGCATTGCAGCGGGAATAGTCACGGATTCCGCCGGCTTCCTTGTTGCGGACCACAAAACCTTCTCAATAATGGCGGAAGTGATGAAGGCCGCGGGAATCCCTTACGGCTCGCTGGTTTCGCTTTTCTCCGTTGAAAAGGATTTCTCGCAAAAAATCGCTTCATTGAAGGCCGCGCGGAGGTGCAGGATTTACAAGTCCAGGGAATCAATTTTCGTTTCCTCTGATGTCGGGGCTTTCGAGGCGGATTCCGCAGCCGCATTGGTCAGGATCGGGGCGGATGTCGCTTTCTGCGGTTATGCAGAGAAGGGCAGAATACGCGTGAGCGGGCGCGTGAACAATTCATGGCTGAGGGAAAAAAAGTTCGACCTTGCCAGTGATGTGTTCAACCGCCTCAAAGGGTTCTTTGAGGGCGAGGGCGGAGGCCATGCGGGCGCAGCTGGCTTCAATGGGAACGGCGATAATATAGCGCCGGTGCTTGAGAAGTGCATTGCGCTTGCGCATGAATTCAATTCAAAGAATTTGAAGGATGCCGAACTGAAGGAATACCCTTAGAATTCTGGAAATGCCCATTGAATTCAAAAATCATTTTTTCCTTGTTTTTCTTTTCGGTTTTTTTCCGCGTTTCTTCTTTCCCGCTTTGCTTGCCCGGGTTTTCTTGTGCTTCCTTTTTTTTGGGCGCCTGGGCTTTGCGGCAGTTTTCCGGACCTCTTCCTCGGCCGCGTTCAGGTTCTTCATTTCAGTGCGCGAGAGCAGCATGGCGTACTTCCTGTATTTTGTTTTTGCCCAGTGTTCGGGCTGCTTCTTCCTCAGCTTGAGCTCTTCCTTCAAAAGCGCGAGCCTGAGTTCTTCCGATGGGCTGTCCAACTCCATGAAAACCAGTGAATTTTACGGTATTTCTTGTATTTAAACAATTTGGTGGAAATTGCCGGTTTATGTGTTTTTAACGGCGTTATTCGGGTAGTTTTCAGTTTTACTTCAAGTTCTTGAGTTTCAAGAAGCAGTTTTCGCAGATGAATTTCTCCTTGAATTCCATTCCGTGTTCGCTGAGCTCGTTGCAGAGTATGCATTCCCTCGCGTTCTCCATGATGCGCCTCTGCTGGCTCCACTCGTACAGCAAATCCCAGTTCAGCCAGGGCGGCAGGACAAGCTCTTTCAGAACGGTTTTGTCGTTCTGCTGTATGCGCCTCACGTGCGAAGGGATGATTGATTTGTGGAGGTCATTGAGGTATTTGATGCGGTCCTTTTGGCCGCGCTTAATCATCTCGAAAAGCCTTTGCTCCCACAGGTCCATACAGCAAAAGAAAGGTTTTTGGGCTATTTAACCCTTTTGTGGGGCTTTTGCCGAACCTTAAATATCGCCAAAGTCGCTCTTGTCCCTTTTGAACTTTTTCATTTCAGGGTGCGCTCCAAACAGGCTTTTTGGGGGTCGCGGCTTTTTCGAAATCAGTTCTGCAAGTT
The DNA here is from genome assembly GCA_000402355.1 of Candidatus Iainarchaeum andersonii SCGC AAA011-E11. GTDB lineage: Archaea > Iainarchaeota > Iainarchaeia > Iainarchaeales > Iainarchaeaceae > Iainarchaeum > Iainarchaeum andersonii. Next base: position 33,702 of record AQRS01000043.1, on the reverse strand, counting down.
GATTGGTTACTTCGTTGAACTTTTCGCCTCCCAGTTTTGCAAATGCCTTGAAAGCGAATTTTTTGTTTATCTGAATTATCTTGTCTGCCCTTATTTTGCAGGGTATTTTTAGGGTGCCGCGTGAAATATCATGTTGATCTATCAGAACAGAGTAAGGTGTTTGTTCTGTGTTTGAAGTTATCGCGCAGATTACGATGTCATTTGCTTTCTCGTTGTAATTGTTGTTAGAGACTATGAGCGCTGGCCTTGTTTTTTGCTGTGAAAAATCCGAGTAAGGGAAACGCACCCATATGATTTCCTGTTGTTCCATGGGTCTCATGCCCCTTTGGCTATTTCATCCCATACCTCATCCTCGGTTCCCCAGGCGCTTTCCAGCGCGGCTTCCGAGAGGTTTTCCCAGAATGCTTTTTCCTTTTTCTTTGCAGGCACGTATTCCCGCCTGATTATTATTTCGTCATCCCCCTCAATCAGCACAAGAGGTTTCTCTGTCCCTAGTTTAAGGTGTTTTCTGACGTCTTCCGGGATTTCTATTCGCCCGTCTTTGTTCATTGGCACTTTCCTTATGCGAACCTTTTGTTTTTCCATATCTAACATATTGAATCGCCTTCCTTAAAAAGCGTTATTTTTCGCGCTATTTATCAAAAGTGTGTTCTAAAGAGTTTAATTACTTTGCGGACCACGTTGCCGGTGCGAGCCTCTACAAATAAACTATTTTGTTTCCTTCGCGGATTTTCTGCCGCTCCGCATACGCAATCAAATAATGCGCCGTGCTCTTCGGGATTCCCGTGATTTTCTCTATTTCGCGGAAGGTCCTGTGGTCGCGATGGAGCTCTATTATTTCCGCCATTTTCTGCACGGGAATGCCGATAGGCCTGCCGCGCGCGCTTTCAAGGAGCATATTCACGTTCTTTTCCTTTACCATTGCCCTTGCCGAGAAGCTCATGCGTTCGAACGCGCTCTTTGGCATGCGCAATTCATCAACGCCGCCTTTAATGTCGCGCTTCAGCTCGCTTATTTTCGGAGCCCTTGCATAATGCTTTGATTCTGCCACGGAAAACACCTTACTCATTTTTGTTAATCGTAACGCTTTTAAGTAATTGTTGCGGGGTTCATTAATAGTGGGTCTCATGGGTTTTAAATTCGATTCAGTTGAAAGCGCCGCAAGTGCCCTTGCCAAGGGCGGAATGGTTGTCATGGTGGATGACGAGTCGCGCGAGAACGAGGGTGATTTGGTTATTGCGGCGGAAAAGGTTACCGCGGAGCACCTGAATTTCATGGCGCGTGAAGCGCGCGGCCTGATTTGCGTCCCGATTACACAGGAAAAGGCGCTTCAATTGGATTTGCCGCGTATGACCCAGAACAAGGACAAGTTTGAAACGCCTTTCACTGTTTCGGTCGATGCCGTGGGGACCTCCACAGGAATAAGCATCAGCGATCGCCTTCTGACAATCAAAACAATTCTCAGCGATTCTTCAAAGCCGGGGTCTTTGCACAGGCCGGGGCACGTTTTTCCCCTGGTTTCAAAGGAAGGGTGCGTTCTGCAGAGGGCCGGGCATACCGAGGGGGCAATTGATTTGGTGAAGCTCGCGAAATTAAAGCCCGTTGCGGTGATTTGCGAGATAATGAATGCTGACGGCTCCATGGCGCGCCTTCCCGAACTCCGGAAGTTTGCCAAGAAGCACTCGCTGAAGCTCGTGACTTTGAAGGATTTGATTCAGTACAGGCTGAGGAAAGGCCTGCAGATTAAGCGCATTGCGGAGGCCAACCTTCCTACCGATTTCGGGGATTTCAAGGCTGTCGGCTTCCTTGATCTTGCGGGAAACCACGAATACCTCGCGCTTGTGAAGGGGAAAGTTGCGGGCAAAAAAAACGTTCTTGTGAGGGTTCATAGTGCCTGCCTTACCGGGGATGTGTTCCACAGCAAGAGATGTGATTGCAATGAGCAGTTGCACATTGCGCTGGAAAGGATAAATGCCGAGGGCCGAGGCGTTGTTCTTTACATTCCGCATCACGAAGGCCGGGGAATAGGCCTTTTGAACAAGCTGCGCGCATATGAGTTGCAGGAGAAGGGCAAGGACACTGTTGAGGCAAACCTTGCTTTGGGGCTTCCGAGCGACAGGCGCGAATTCGGCACGGGCGCGCAGATTCTTTGCGACTTGGGCTTGACAAGCATAAGGGTTCTCACTAACAACCCGAAAAAATTGGCTGCCTTGGAAGGCTTCGGATTGAAAATTACCGCGCAAGTTCCGATTAAGGTGCACGCGAACGAGTACAACAGGAAATACCTGAGAACCAAGAAACAGAGAATGGGCCACTTATTGTAGGGTAAACGCTTTTATTCTAAATCGCTTTACTTGGTTCCATGGAGCATAAAGCCGCCATCATCGGCCTCATCATTGCAGGGGCAATCTGGGGCATTTCGGGCTTTGCCGCAAAATTCTTCATAGAACTCGGTTTTTCTTTCATATTTATCCTGTGGCTTTCCAACATTTTCAGGTTCATCTCGGTCTGGTTCATTTCCGATTACAAGGGAATCAGGCACGAGGTTGTGACCGACACAAAGGAGCTGAGGATGATTCTCCTCAACGGCCTCTTTGCGCTTTTTACCCCGCTTTTTTTCCTCGCTTCGCTTGTTTACACTACGCTTTCTAACGCTTACTTCATTGCTTATACTGCACCTGCGTGGGTGCTTGTCGGTGCCGTGCTTCTGCTCGGCGAAAAATTGACAGCGAAAAAGGTTTTTGGTTTGGCTCTCACCGTTCTCGGGCTGTTCTTCATTGCAAACCCCCAAAGCATCCTCTCGCTTGACTTGGGGTTTGTGTTCAGCTTCATTGCCGCGCTGACTTATGCGGGCGACATAATAACGTCCAGGGAGCTCAAGGATTACCCGTTCCACACGGTTTCGATTTATGCAAACGGGTTCCAGGCCATTGTGCTTACATTGATTGTGCCTTTCACAGGCACCATTCCCGATTTCAATATTTTCGGCTGGGAAATGCTCGCAATCATAGTAATAGGTTTGCTCCGCGGGGTCGCGAGCGACCTCTACTATTACGCGCTGGAAAAAATCGAGGCCTCGACCGCCTCGATAATATCATTGTCAGAACTCTTCATTGCCTCGGTACTCGCGTTTTTGTTCCTCAATGAAATTCCAACGCGGGTTGAATTCATCGGCTACCTGGTTGTGCTCGCCGGCGCCCTCATAATACTCCTGCGCGAGTCAGACATAGAGAACTTCGAGTACCTGCTGCACGTGAAGCACAAGCACTGAGCACAACCTTTTTCTTTTTCTTGATAAGAAAAAGAAAAACGTTGGCGAAAAAGAAAAAGAACCGGCTTCGCTGTATTGCAAAAGAGTTAATGCCGTTTTTCTGGCTTGCCAGAGAGTGGCTTGTTTTTTATACTTCAAAAGCCCTTATTTTGGCTTATTATGGCTATTAATTCTGGCTATGCAGAACTCTCGGATAAGGAGCAAAAAGTGCTTTCCCTGGTGAGGGAGCACTGGCCTGTCTCCGCTCTGGAGATTGCCGGGCACTTCAATGAGAAGCTGCATACAAAAGAGCACAAGAAGCGCCACTCCACGAATTACGCTTATTACCTGAAGAAACTGGTTGCGAAGCGCTTGGTTCTTTCCAAGCGCGTGGGGAACGCTTTGATTGTCTGGCCGCTTGAAGTGGAGGCTTACCGGGCAATCCATAAAATTTTGAAGGAGGCGCCGTAAATGTCCGGAAATTTTTTGTTTGGTGGTTTCAATGCTTAACAGTTTTCTCGACAAATTCATTTTCACCAACAGTTTGCAGTACAGGCACAACAATTTTTTCCTCGCGGATGTGCCTTTCGCGCTCATTCCGCTTGATGCGCTCGCTGGAATTGCCAAGCTCGAGGGCAAGGAGCTGAATTTCAATATTTACAAAAGCGTGAAGGAATCAACGCAGAATTCTTTGCGTAGGCAGTTCCAGATTGATTTTGGCGTCGAGGGGCAAAAAGGATTGGATTTCATGAATGCTTTTTTCACGGCTTCGGGCTGGGGCGAGATTCAGGTTACTGATTTTGACGAGAAGAAGTGCCGTGCAATGGTTTCGGTTTCGAACAGCGCGGTTGCTCAGAACGTGAAGGGCGCAAAAGCCCCGGTTGACACGTTCATGCGCGGGTTCCTTGCCGGGGTTTCCTCGATTTACTTCAAGAGCGATGTTGAGTGCGTCGAGACAAAATGCCTCGCCCAGAGCGCGCCGCACTGTGATTTCGTTGTAAAGCCCTTGGCGGAGTTCAAGTTTGACAATCCCCTGACAAGGGCGCAGTTGAGGGTGGAATGAATGGGCTTCGAGGTTCTGGAAACTGAGTCTTTCTCAAGGCAGTTCGAATCGCTTGAGGAGGAAGAAAAGGCTTGGATTAGGAAAATGATTGCGCAGCTTGAAGCAAACAGCGAGGTCGGGAAGCCGTTGGGCTTCAAGTGGTTCCGTGAGAAAAAGTACGAGGGTAAACGGCTTTACTACCTTGTTTACCGGAATGCCGGAAAGGTGCTGCTTGTGGCTTTTGGGGACAAGAAGGAGCAACGGGAAATAATCAGGCACGTGCTTGCCAACCGGGAAAGGTATGCAAAAATAGTCGGTGTCCAGCCTTAATGTACAGCCTTTCTTATTCTTCCTTTTTCGGCATCGCGCAGGCTGAGTTCAAGCTGGTGCAAAACATCATCTGCAATGGCTGCTTTCTTTTTCAATGACTTGTATTCTGTTTTAGGAATCGTTACTGTTTCTGGCATACTAATAATGTGTTGGGTGATTAATTTAAACCTTTTCTGTGATTATCCCTGATTGCTCCTTATCTGATGCGTGAACCAAAATCGTTTTATTGAGGCTTTGCGTGCTTCCTTTATGCCTTTGACCCCGTTCCATTGGTCTGTTTCGGTGTTTGCCTTCGCGTTTCCGCGCTTTTTCTATTTGCCCGCGCTCCTTGTTTCTTCCGTAATTGTTGATTTGGAGCCGTTCTGGTTCCTCTTCATTTCGCCGAATGAAGGCGGTGTGTTGCACGGTTTTTTCCACACTTTTCTCGGTGCATTTATCGCAGCTTTGCTGGTTTTTGTTGTGCTAGTTTTGCTGAGGGCGCAAATTGATGCTGTATTTGCTTTGTTCCGTTTTCCGCAGCTGCAGGTTTCGAATGCCGTGATTTTATTTTCCTCGGTTTTCGCTGCTTTTTCGCATGTGCTGCTTGATTCGTTCCTTTACAATGATATCCGGCCTTTTACTCCGTTCTCCATGCAGAATCCTTTCTTTGGCTTTTTGGGTTTTGCACAAACCTATTTGCTTTGCTCCGTTTTGCTGGCGGCTGCGGGGGTAATGTATTTTGTGCGCATCGCTAAAGTGCAAGGGTAATAAATGCGGGTTGCTCATTATTTTTCCGATGTGGCGATGGCCGAAGAAATGCTTGATTTGGTTAATGAAAAAGATGAAGTGATTGGGCGGGCATCAAGAAAGGAAGTTAATGGGAAAGGCCTGCTTTACCGCTGCGCGGGCGTTTACGTTTTCCTGAACGGGAAAATAGTGCTGGAGAAAAGGAGTGAACGCAAGAAAATCAGGCCGGGCAATTGGTCGATGGTGGAGGAAACCGTGAAGAGCGGCGAGACCTATGAGGAAGCGGCTGTCAGGGGCGTGAAGGAGGAACTCGGCCTTGATGCGGCGAACCTTGAATTCATAGGCAAAAAAGCCATTCATGACCGCGATTACAACGACAATTTCATGATGCATTTTTTTGTGTGCCGGACAAAGGGGGTGGTAAGGCCCGACAGCAAAGAAATTTCGGAAACAAGGCTGGTTTCAAAAAAAGGTCTCATGGATTTGCTTAGGGGGAACGAAAAAACGGTTCCTTCGTTAAGGGAATCGATATCGCTTTTGCCGTGAAAGCATTTTTCGGCAATAATCAACTTTTTGGTTGATTCGCAATCAACCGCAGGTATATTAGGTCTCGAGAAAGTTATTTGAGTAGCGAGCTTAGGGTTAATCTGCACAACATTGGAGGTGTTGTGTTGAGATTTGGAAAAATAGTTTCATTAGTTTGTTTGCTATTTTTGACTTCCACGGCTTTTGCAGGCGGAATTCAGGAAAGCAAGCTAGTTGGCAGCAGTTATTCGGTTTCGGAGCTTAACAGCCTGTCGCCTTATATGAAGATAAACAAGGATTATTCGGTAACCTTTGATATTTCAAAGGCAAAAGCGAATGGGTTGCCCAAAAGGCTGATTCAGATGGGTGTGGAGTACTCGGCATATAACAACAAATCTGTTGCCATCATAAAGTCAGAGGGAATTTACTCAGGAAAACTAAAAGCGCTTCCTGAATCCTCAAAATTCAATGCAGTATTTGACGCAATGTCTTCTGGAAGTGCCGATGCTACTATGCGGGCTGCAACAACCACAAGTAATTTGGTTTGCGGCGGCAGCCAACAACAGCCCCATATATGTCCTGCAAGAAAAAATTCCGGGATATTCAAGGCTACCAAAACTGAAATTTCAAACAATGTGAAAAGTCAGGGTTTCCATAACACATATTGGCCTGGTTGCGGTTCCACTGGGTATAGTTGTCCTGAAGACTTCACTAAGTGGGTAAATGCGTATAGCTGTACTTGGGGTTCTTTCAGGACACAGGCGAGAATATTGCAGCAGGGGTCCTCTTGGACTTACTGGACTCAAACTCCAGAACCAAACCCTGAAATATTCAGCTATAACTGGCCCGTGTATTGGTGGGGTCAATATGTTCAATGGTGGCACAACCGGCTCTGTAGAAATGATTTATAAATAAGGAGAAAAGCGCTCATAGAATTGGTGATTCATTTTGAGCGCTTTGATACCAATAGCGACTTCAGACTTTTATAAATTATGCTTGCGCGTGTGCGCGCAAGCCAGGCTCCCATTGCACCGTTATTATCGGAGCAAGAAGATGTACAACAACTTTGTGCACGTCTTTCTCTTGGTGCTCAAGCAGAGATTAGGCGTGTCATACAGGCGGCTTGAGCACCTCGCCACAGAATTCAATCTCGCTCGCATGTTGTGCATCAAGCGCATTCCTCACTTCACTACGATACAAAAGGCGCTCCAGCGCTTATCAAAAAGCTTGCTTGAGCGCATGGTGAAAGCATGCCATTCATTATTAGGTTTGAAGGGCATGCTCAGTGCCGTTGACGGCACTGGCTTTTCCAACACCAATCCCTCGCACTATTACATTAAGCGTATAGAAGGCACTAGCGTCAAGAACTTCACTAAAACGGTTCTATTAGCCGATTTGGATTCAAAGCTTGTGCTTAATGTCAAGAGCACAAGCGATTACCGGAATGAGACTCTATTCTTTATTCCTGTTGTGAGTGAGCTCAAGCACGCTCTCAAATGCGTGCTTGCGGACAAGGGCTATGATGCCGCAAGCAACAGGCTCTACTGCGACTCCATCAATGTAGAGCACATCATTCCCGTTCGAGAGTGGCGGCAAGGCCGACTAGGTTATGGTCACAAGCAATCTATTCACGGCAAAGCCAGACGCAGAGCAGCGAGGCTCTTCGATGCGCAAGCTTACAAGCGCAGAGCGCTTGTAGAATCCGTGATTTCTGCTGTGAAACGCCCCTTCGGGGCGTGGGTTTCCTCACGGAAACCCTTGAACCAGCAGAAAGAAGTCACCATCAAAATGCTGGCATACAATCTTGAGGTCATGGGGCGCAGAATAAAAGTTTGGCTATTTATATTTGCCAACACATTTCTACACCGCCGGCACAACCTGTACTGTAATTAAGGAAAGAGCCCCCCATTTGGGGCTCTTTTTATTTTGTTTTAATGCATTATTTGAATAAAAAGTGAAACGTGATGAAAGAAAAAGTGTTGAAATTTCTGGCGCCAAATGAGGCTAAAATTTTGGTTTTTTCACTATTAATAATTTGGGCTATTCTCGCAACAATTCAGGCTTGGGGCTTTTCGAATGACCCTGCCTCAAAACCGTTTTTGTACGATCTCATCAGGCCTGTTCCTCTCTGGGCTGCATTGGCGTATTTTCTTCTTCCGATAACACTTGTTACCGTGCCTGTGTCATCAATAGGTTTTGGAATGTTGGTTGCCCCGATAGCAATAATCTATATGTACTTGGTTTCATGCCTAGCGAGCCTTGTTTGGGATAATTACAATGTACAAAGAAAGAATGTCGGAAAATAGTGGTTGTTTATGGGTTTGGTAATTGCAGAACCTGAATAACCAAGTTAAGCTGCGAAAGGTGGAGAAAATGTTGAAAGTTGAGGATTTCTTGAAGGAAAAAGGTGTTTCTTACAGGCTTTTGCCGCACGAAAAGCCCGCCTATTCATGCGAGGATGCCGCAATTGAAAGGAAAGTTCCTTTGAATGAAATGGTGAAGTCCATTCTTCTCGTGGATAAGGCCGGGAAGTATTGCCTCGCGTGCCTTCTCGCGGATTCAACGCTTGACCCGCAAAGCATCAGGCGTTTGCTTCCGTTCAAGCGCCTTTCTTTTGCGCCCGAATCAAAAATAAGTGACGTAACCGGCTTTGAACTGGGTTCTGTTCCGCCGGTTTCTTTTGACAATGGGGTTCCCGTTGTTTTCGACGAGGCGATACTTTTGAAGAAGAAGGTTAACATCAGTGCGGGCGTTCCGACTCTTGGGTTGGAGCTTGCTTCGCGGAGCCTCATAAGGGCCGTTGACCCGATTGTTTTCAGGATTGTGAAGTGACTCGTGATGTGCTGCTTCTACTGCTACACCAACGGGCGGGGTCACGTTTCCTCGCTTTACTGCGGCTGCAGTTGCCACCGCGGAAAGCGGGAAGCCGCGGAAAAATGAATTTGCCGCCCGCCGAAGGGCTTTAAATGTTCAAGCGGTTGTTTTTGGTGTTGTGAATGTTCTCTAAGCTCATTATTGTGAGGCACGGCGAAACCGAGTGGAACCAGGAGGGCAGGAAGCAGGGGCACGCAAATAACCTCCTAAGCGAAAAAGGCAAAGTGCAGGCTCACAAACTCTCGGAGTTCCTGAAAGGCGAAAAAATCGATTGTGTTTATTCGAGTGATTTGCTGCAACCAAAAAAAGAAGCTGAAGACGCCGGAACTTATAGCGCTTGAAAAGCTGCTCAGCCCTTCATTTTAGCAAGCATTTTATCGGTATAAGCATTGATGCTCTTGGAATCCCTGGCCTTTTCAAGGACGCGAAAAAGAGCCTTAATCCGCCCAATCTCCGCCTTTGAGTAACCCTCTTCCCTTTCAACGGTCTTCTGGTACATCAACAAACCACTATACTAACACCGCATTAAAACTATTTAAAAGTATGGCAGGCCAAGGGCTATTACTGCTGTTCTTTTCTCTGCTTTTTCAGCATTTCCTTGATTTGTTTTGTCATTTCGAGCGCCTCTTTATATGGGCGTTGCCACATGTTCCTGCCGTACACGAAGCCGGTTACTCCTGCCTTTATGCAGAATTCAGAGCGTTGCACTAGGCCTCTGTCCCCGACTTTTCCGCCGCCGCTCACTATAACAAAGGTTTTTCCTGCTGACTCCACAACTCTTCTCATCCTTTCCACGTCGGGAGCGTTTTCCAACTCAAGATATGGTTTGGTTTCCTCGTTCTTCTGGAGGAATGCTTTGTATTTTTCGAGTTTTTCTCCGGAAAGCTTTTTCGGGACATTGAGCTTCACCATGTCCGCTCCGAGTTCCATTGCAACTCTCGCAGCGTAATCAACGGAGTAAAGCGAGTCCCTGTCGCCCTTTTCCTGCACGGCTTTTCCCCTTGAGTATGACCAGACAACTAGCGGCAAATTGTTTTTCACGCACTCCAGTCTGACTTTGCTAAGTTGTGCAATATCACGGTCCTGTGCCGGAGAGCCCACGTACAAAGTGTAGCCTACCGCGCTCGCGCCCAACCGAACCGCATCCTCAACCATTGAGGTTAATGGTGAGAACGCCTCGTCGTCGCTCGGAATAGCTGTTTTCCCGTTCACTTTCAGAATCAATGGTATTTTGCCTTTGTAATTGGTCCAGTACTTTTCTGCGAGGCCTATGTGGCACGCTATTGCAGAGTAACCGCCCTCAATTGCCAGCCTGAATTGGAACTCTGGGTTTTTCGCTTCGGGGTTTGCAAAGAAATCCATTGGGCCGTGCTCGAGGCCCTGGTCAATTGGCAGCACTAACAATGTGCCATTTCCAGGGCCATGCTTGTAGAGTATTTCTTCCATTTTTTTGTTTTTTTCAGCGGAGAACTTGAAGTCTTCCAGAACGGGTTTTTTGAATTCAAAGCTCATGTTTTGCTCCTAAAGTATGAATGTTTTGCCATTGTACACTATAATTCTATCATTAAGAAAAAGCCTTATCGAATTAACAAGTGCCTCTTGTTCCGCTGAGGCTCCCTTATCGCGAAAGTCAGATGTTGAATCAACATGGCTTGCATGCCGTACGCATTGGCTTATTATTGGGCCACCATCTAGTTCCTCAGTCACAAAATGAGCAGAAGCCCCAATTATTTTGACGCCACGGGAATGGGCTTTTTCATATGCTTTTCCCCCGTCAAAGACTGGCAAAGGGAATGGTGTACATTGATTATGGGTTTTCCATAACTTTTCAGAAAATGAGGGGAAAGTACCTGCATGTATCGTGCAAGGATGATGAAATCCGTGTCATCGACAAATTTGAGAATTTCATTTTCTTTCTTTTCCTCGTCAGTAATATTTACATGTTCAAATTTGACTTCGTAAAAATCCGCGAGTTTTTTCTGCTTCTCATAGTTGCTGATTACGCCTTTGATGTTCATGTCAAGTTTGCTGCTTCTCCACAAATGCAAAATCTCCACCAAACAATGGTTCTGCCCAGAAACGAGAATCGCAACATTTTTTCTCAAATCCGCATCGAATACAGCGTGCCAAGAATTGTTACACTTCGAAGCGAGCTCTTCAATTTTCTCACTTAGCCGCTTAACCGAACCGCCATTCGAATCTGATTGGCACTCAATGCGAATAAAAAAGTGGTTTAAAGCCACGTCCTCAAACGAATTATAAGAAAGAATATCGAAACCCCCATCCGAAACAGCCGAAGACGTATCCCACACCAAGCCAACCTTGTTTTTGCACCTGAAAAGAATCCTAGCCCTAGCCAATCCAAACCACCATTCTTAGAATAACCTTGCTTTTCACATAATCTTGCTGTTTAAACATGGCTTAACCCACTCAAATTTTTGACGCCCTGCCATTAGTGGCATCCAGTTTGACAATGTCTCCATTTTTAAAAATTTTTGTGGCAAACTTTGTTCCAACAAGACACGGCTTGTTCATTTCCAACGCAAGTATAGCAGCATGAGAAGTTATGCCTCCTTCATCCGTTATTATTCCCAAAGCCCTTTCGACCAATAAAATCATGTTAGGATGAGTCATTGTAGTAACCAAAATACTTCCTGTCTCGAAATCTTTTAGGTTTTGCGTGACGCTTTCAATATCTTCATTGGCAACAATCCTTACCATTCCGTTAACAATGCCAGGACAGGCTACTCTGCCAACCACAAAATCATCACTCGGAATTGGGGATAATTGCTCCTCTTTCATTAGCGAAGCGTGTTCGCCGGAATAAAAACTGGTTTCCCTGTTTTCAATTTGGTAAAAATACTTTTGTTTTCTGCCTGAAACATCGTTGTCAGAGAGCCTTGTGCCATGTCGCAGGAAATCAGTTATGTCTTTATTTCTGTAAGAGTGCATCATATCTGCTACGTTTAAACCTATTCTTACACTTATTTCTTCGAGTAATGGCAAAGCCATGAACTCGCTTCCCGACCATGCGCATTTTAGGTTTAATCTTGAAATTGCTGCATTTCTCAGAAAAGCTGCAGTGTTCTTGGATTCTTCTGATAAATCAGGGTTGCTTGTAATTGTTTTTCGTTTTTCATTCAGAATGCGGGTGTTTTCTCCTTGTTCTTTTGAGTTTGCGGAAAGTTTTTTTGACCTTTTTTTGAGGTAATTTATTGCCTCACTGCAATTGTATGTGTTGGGGAAAAGCCATGGAAATTTCTTGGCGTGAGTTAAGAGGGTTGCTTCTGATGAGTCTTTTTTTGTTGCTTCCAGAAAAGCTTTTTTTTTCAAGTGAAATTTGATTTTCGAGTTTAGGAGTTAAAATGTTGGCGATTTCTTTTTCTCCAAGGCCAAGTGCTTTAAACTCTGCTACAATTTTTTCTTTCATCGGATCAGTAAATTCTGGTCTTGAAAACCTGTAATATGAAAACACGCCTGACAATAGTTCAAAATAGCGATTAAATAATTCCAATAATTCCTGATTACTGGATTTGGAAAAATTCTTGTTTGACAATTTTGCCAAAAAAATGTTGAATGAATTAGCAGATGCATCTGCTTTTTCCAAGAGTTTTTTTGCAATCTCTCGGTCAAGAAGTTTTTCTGACATCATTGATTGTTCAGCTATTTCCCCGGAATCATAATAAACTTCCGCAAAATTGTTTTCTGAATAACAGGCAATGTTGTTCAATTCGTTTCCAAGGATATTCTTGTTGTTGAGATAGGTGAAGAGGTTTGCTTCAAGGTTGATTATTGATCTTTTTTCTCCATAAACAAAAGTATAAGGCATTTAATGCACCCAGAATTCTGTTGAACTAAGTTTTTTTGAAACAAGGGATATGTTGTGTATCACCTTTTCTTTTTCCGTGGTTTCAATGCTTATTGCGTTTTCTGCGGCTTCTTTGCACAAACCACAATCAAAGCAATTTTTTTGTTCACAATCGGTGAAAATCATTGCTTTTGAGTATTTGCCAAGCTTTTTGTTGTCAATAAAAGGCTTGAATCGAAGGTTATTCTTGTTTTGTTCAAAACACGAGAACGTAGCATCTGAATCACGCATAAGTATAAGCGCATTGTTCTCTTTTTCTCCATTTCCTTTTACAGGGGAAAAATAACTACAAAGATTAGCCAGGTTCCCATCATACTTTTCACTAGAATATGCTTTAATGGCTCTTTTAATCCAAGGCGTTGATTCTTTCCTGTCAACAAGCTTAAAGCTATCGACACCAGCTTTTCTGTAAATATTCAAATCCTCAGGCCTAATCCAAGAAGATTTAGCAATTTCTTCCGGATTCTCAAGCATTCTCTTTCGGCACATCAAAGTACAAAAACTAAAATAGTTTTTAGAATCATTTGTCTTCATCGAGGAAAAACTTGTCGTCAGGTTGTGATAACTTTTCAAGGGACACTGTTGAAGGCACGGATCGTTAACTATCAAATGTATCTTGGATTCAGTGTTTTCACAAATTTCTTTGACTTTCTTGTAGTTCTTATTCAAATTCTTGCTCAATATTATTCGACTTGCCCCTAATGATTCGTAAAACTTTACCTGGCCAAGACTCATTATGTCCAGCACCACGGACGCGCAGATTTTGAAGTCAAAATTTTCCTTTGCAAAAAGCATTACAAGAGGGTTTGCTATTGTCACAGAATCCACTTCAAGACTCTTGAGAAAATCAAAGTGACAAAAAATAGTTTTTTGCATTTCCGGGTCGAATGCTTTGTTAGCAAAACACAATGAATTAATAGTATAATTGAACTTTGTGCCACAATCATGCATTTTTCTAATCGCTTCTTTCAGAGAATCCTTTTGCACTGAAGGAAAATTGAAAGACGACCTGCCGCCACCCAAAACATCATTTTTTACTTGCCCATAAAACTCTTCAACTGGTTTTTTTTGCAGCAAAATCAACTAAAGTTACATCTCCATTATAAGGAACCAACAAACCAGTCATACAAAAACCTTCAAATGTTCACGGCATCCCCCTGAGCCTTACCGCGCTTTCCCCGTAGTTTTTCAGTGTCTCGGTTGAAAATTTTCCTATTTTCTCCAGCCACTCCATGTCAAGTTTGTAGTAGCAATCGTGCTTTGCCAAAATTTTTTGTGATTCCATTTTTTTGATTGCCTTGTGCATTCCCTGCAGTGTGATTTTGTGCGAGTATTTTGTGTCGAGCCTTTCCATGAGCCCTTTCGGGGATAGGGGCCATTCTTGGCTCAAAAGCTCGAGAATGAGTTCTGGAACTGCTTTCTCCGTGCTGTCTGCGGCAATCCTGAATAATGGGTTTTTCGCGTAATCATCGGGCATTTTCAGCACTTTCCGAAAAATTATCGCGGATTGGTTCAAATCTTCCTTGCTCGCCAAGTAACTCTGGTCGCGGGAAGTAATATACCTGCGGTTGATTTCGAATCAACCAAAAAGTTGATTTTAAGCGCTCTAGTAATAGTTTTTATTTATTTAACTGCATAGTCTTTTCATGGCTATTAGCATAGTTTTGCCTGATGTGAAGGAAAAGGGTGGTTCTACCAAGGACCTGGTTATTAGTGTTTTGAGTAAAGAATGGCCTCTAACATCCAAGGAAATCCATAATAGGGTTATCAAGGCTTTTGCCTCCCCTGTTTCTTACCAAGCCGTTCATAAGGTCATTTCACAGCTGGTAGATCAAAAAATTCTTGTCAAGGCAGATTATAAATACCTGGTTAACCCCCAGTGGCTCGATGAGTTGGGTGTTTTTATTAAGGGCCTGAAAAGCGCTTATGTTGCCGGCTCTTCACCCAGTTTATTGGCTACCCAGGACATTGCGACGGGCGGCTACTTGAAAAGTTATGGCAATGCTTTTTTGGGAGAGCTAAGGAGCCGGGTGGCAAATAAGCCCAAATTGCGGGTAAAATTCCTGACCACAAACGAGAGTGGCGAGCGTGAAGAATTTGGTAAGCCTTTGAGTGCTTTGAGTCTATTGGATGGCAATGTTTTTCCTTTGGTTTTGCTTGGAGGGCCTGGCTCAGGAAAGACAACAGCTTTACAGCAAATGGCTTTCACATCTCTGAGGAAAAAAAGTTTTGTTCCTGTTTACTTCAACTTAGCCGGTTACTCTGGAGAAACGCTCCCTGAAATAATTGCCTCGGTTGTCGCCAAGTTTAGTGGGGAAAGAATGAACCTGGATTCCGTGGAGGGTTCCCTTGAAAAGGGCAAATTTTTGTTGCTTTTTGATGGTTTCAATGAAGCTGTTGGAGAGACAAGCATAAAACTCGAAAAAGTGGATAGGGGTTCGCTTGTTTTGGATGCAATCAAAACTTTTTCCCGCAAATATCCTGCGAACAGGTTTGTGGTTGCCTGCAGAACAACTCATGACCCAATGCAGGCTTTGGCTTTTAAGGCGGTTGTGTTGCAGCCTCTCTCGGGCGAGATGATAGAATCTTATTTGAAAAGCTCGCATGGCCCGGCTAATTTTACCCGTGAAATTAAAAAAAATAAGAGTCTTTTTGAACTGGCGTCTAATCCTTTGCTCTTGAACATGATGCTTATTGTGTTTTTGGAGGACAGTTTTTCTGGCCAGACAAAAAGCGAGTTATACCGTAGTTTTTTGGAGAGATTGTTATACCAGTGGGAATCCAAGGTTTCTGCGCCTTCAATGGAGTTGGTTGTCCAGGATGCCCAGAGACTTTTTGGTTTTATTGCTTTCAGGATGACTCCTAATGGAAGGCACATGTCAATCGAGGAGATTGAAAAATCTGGCGAGGAAATGGGTTTTTCAAGGAAGTATGTGCATGAACTCAAGAATCTTGGTGTTTCAAGTAATGTAATGCAATATGCGGGGAGGGGAAAATACGGGTTTGTTCACTTGTCCTTTCAAAGTTATTTCGCCGCAAAACACCTGAATAGTTTGCTGGAACAAGGAGAACTAAAAACAAGTTCCATGGACTTCAGAAAAATCGTGTTAGGGAAA
This sequence comes from Candidatus Iainarchaeum andersonii SCGC AAA011-E11, assembly GCA_000402355.1. Lineage (GTDB taxonomy): Archaea > Iainarchaeota > Iainarchaeia > Iainarchaeales > Iainarchaeaceae > Iainarchaeum > Iainarchaeum andersonii. Next base: position 17,971 of record AQRS01000043.1, on the reverse strand, counting down.
GAGTGGCGTGAAACAATTTCTTTTTTGGCCGGCGTTTCCAGTAACCCTTCCAAATTATTGGTAGAATTGTCTGAGGTGAACTCTTACCTTGCTGCCCAGTGCATTCCGGAAATCACAAAAATTTCTATGGCCATGCAGGACGCGATTTTGAACAAGCTTGTTGAGCGGTACTCAGAGGGGCCTGTAGACCAGCCGGTCAATGACAGGGTAACAATGGGCGGGAAACTGCTTTTGCGTAAGTTTAGGGAGACCACGAATAAGCTGGAGAAAAGGAGGTTGGCTTGGCTTTTGGGTTTAGCCAAACCCAGTGGGTCGGAGGAACTGCTCTTAAAATGCGTTAGTTCGCGCGATAAGCACTTAGCCTACCATGCTTTGATTGCTTTGCGGGGTTTTAAGAGTAAAAAGGTTGTTAAAAAGATGGAGAAGCTCGTTAATAATAATGACCCGATTGTGAGAACTGAAGCGATAATGTTTTTAACTGACAATAAGCAGTCTAAACTTGATTTGAATTCCTTTAAACAGGAGATTATTCAGGATTTGATTCCCCTGCTTAAGAGCGATATTCACTGGGTTGTTTCTCATGCCATCAGGGCGCTTGCGAATTTGAGGGGCATGAAAGCCAACCTTTTGCTGCATGTTTAGATAACTGCCTGGTAGCTTCCAAGTACTTTCAGGCTCGTGCTTTTTTTCTCAATTTCTTTCAAAACCTTTGAGAGTTTAGAGTCTTTTATATTGCCTTCAACATCAACGAAGAACATGTATTCCCATGGTCTTTGTTTCAGGGGCCTGGACTCCAAGTGCAGCATGTTTACACCATGTTCTTTGAAGGGCATGAGGGCACTAATGAGTTTTCCAGGATTGTGTTCTGTCGTAATGATTAGCGAGGTTTTGTTTGACTCTCTATGGTTCTCCTCAGTTTTACTTATTGCCACAAATCTTGTCTGGTTATTAGCCATGTCTTGTATTCGTGTCGCTAGAACGTTGAGTTTGAATATTTGCCCTGCTTTTTCCGATGCAATGGCCGCAGAGCAGTTTAGTTGGGATGCTATTTCCGCTGCTCTTGCCGTGCTTGAAACTTCCACGAGTTCCACGAACGGCATGTTTTTCCTAATCCAGTTGGAACATTGCCTCAATGCCTGTGGGTGTGAATAGAGGACCTCTATTTCTTCTGGCGGGTTGTTTGAGAGCAGCGAGTGATTTACATTGATGGTGGTTTCTCTCACAATTTTTAACTCGTGTTTTGCGAGGCAATCAAGGGAAACAGAAACGCTGCCTTCACTGGAGTTTTCCACTGGAACCACGCCATAATCTGCTTTTTCGGAATCAACGCTTGCGAACACAGTTCCAATAGATTTTAATGGGTTAAAATTGTTTATTTGTTCAAATATTTTTAAGCTTGCTTCATGGCTGTAGCTAGCTGCTGGCCCAAGGTAGGCTATGTCCATGTTTTTTGCATACATATGCCGATCCCCTAATGTATACTAATTGGCTCCTAAACACCTTAAAAATCAATTATAACCAAAAAAACTGGATTTTAATTAAGTTAAAAAGCCTTTTCGTTTAGTAAATAATAAAAATTGCCCTGATTTTCGGGCTTTGGTTTACTTTTTAACCGAGAGGTGAAATGCAATGGCAAAAATTGACGAGAAAGACAGGCAGACGATAAACGCGATACTGAAGGTTTCTGGCTTCAACCAGAGGAGGATTGCCGAGGAGCTCGGGATAACCGCACCTGCAGTGAACAACAGGCTGCAGAGGCTAAGGGAGAAGGGGGTTATACTCGGTAGCTCACCCATAATTGCACTTGCAAAGGTGGGCTATGACCTGACAGCAATAGTGAATGTTAGGGTCAAGCCAGGGAAGATGGCGGCTGCTGAAAAGAAGTGGGCCAAGGACACAAATGTTTGCTCGCTCTACAGGATAAGCGGGGATTATGACATTATGATAATTGCGAAATTCAGGAGCATGGGCGACCTTGACAAGTGGTCTGACAGGATTTTCGATGATGCGGAAATAATCGAGAGGACGAACACCAGCATTGCTTTTGGGGCGGAGAAGGAAGGGGTTAATCCGAATAGGGTTGAGTGATTCCCATTAAAAGCAAAACAAACTATTAAATGAAATATACTTTATAGTTTGGTATAAGTGAACCAAATGCATAATGAGTCCAGCGAACAAGAAACCCGAAAAGAAATTGATAAACAACTAAAAGAAGTGGGTTGGATTGGCAAATATATTAAAGAAGAAGTCAATTCAGTAAAATCAAATTTTGTTGAAAAAGACTATGTTCTTAGAGGAAAAAAAGAAGATATAGAAAAAGGAAAAGACCGTTTCATAGACTATCTTCTTCTTACAGAAAATAATTCGCCACTTGCAATAATAGAAACAAAACGATTTTCAAAAAATCCGGAAAAAGGCAGAATCCAAGCAAGAACTTATTCTAAAGACATTGAAACCCAAACACATGAAAAAATTCCAATTTTTCTCACAAACAGCGAAAAATGGTTTTATATAGACCAAAAAGGAATTGAAAGAAAAGTAAGTGGTCCATTCACACAAGACGATTTAGCACGAAGAAAAGAACTATACAAAAACGAAAAAGACCTAACCAAAATACCAATCAACGACAAAATAATTGACAGACCAAAACTAGTTCTTAACCTAAAAATACTCGCCGAACATATAGAAAAAGGAAATAGAACAGTACTCATACAAATGGCAACAGGAACAGGAAAAACCCGTTTGGCAATGGCATTGATAGACCTTTTAGACAAAGGAAACAGAATCAGAAACGTTTTATTTTTAGTTGATAGGGTTGCTCTTGCAAATCAAGCAAGCTCCGACGGATTCAAAAAATACTTCCGAGAACCAGTTCATGAAATAAATTTGAAAGGTTTTACAAAAAACGCGCGATTTTACACCTCAACAATCCAAACTCTCACTGAAAAAAGTGGTTTATTCAAGAAATACAGTCCAGGTTTCTTTGATCTCATAATATTTGATGAAGCGCACAGGTCAATATACGACAGAAACAACCAAATTCAAAAATATTTTGACGCAATAAAAGTCGGCCTTACAGCTACCCCGAGAGAAGATGAAGCAAAAAATACTTACGAACTGTTTGAATGTAAAAACAACAAGCCAACTGTAGAATACTCTTATGACGAAGCTGTAAATGACAAGGTTTTGGTTCCATACAACGCCCAAGCAATAGAAACAGAAATACTTTCCCTCGGCATTAAAGGCAAAGAATTGACATCAGACCTGAAAACACAATTAATGAGACAGGAAGCTGACCCAGAACATTTTGAAGTGGCAGGAAGACAATTTGATTATATTTTCATGGACGACAAAACAAATGAATTGATTATAACTGAATTCCTAAACCGATGCTATAAATCAGAGGAAATGCAGCTCCTGAAAGCAATAAAACAAAAATCGGAACTCATAAAACAAAACCCGATGTACGGAAATAACATCCCGAAAAAACAAATCCCGAAAACTCTGGGAGTCTCAAACCTGTTCAGTTCCTCGAATTCTTCCCTGGCCCGGCCTTTCAGGATTATGCGCAATGGCCTCTTGTCTTTCATATCTCGAGGCCGCCTTTTATCATTGCTTCGAGCTCCGGAGTGGGCCTGTAAACCCAGAGAGCCCCCTTTGTTCCAATGATTATTTTGCCGCTCTCTTGGAGGTAATCAAGGATTTGCAGGAGCGTACTGTGCATTATTTTTTTCGGGAGCCTGCGCTTGAGCTCCGCAACCTTGAGAACCTCGCCCGCATCCTTCAGAGTTTTTTCAACCATCAAAACTGTCGCCAGCCTCGGAGAATGCATTAACTGTGCTTCACTGGCCGTCATGAATCAATATATATCTAACAGACATATAAATATATCTTTTTTAATGTTGGTTGCTTAAGTTAACCTTACAGTATCTAAACTCATCAACCCAAAAGGAAACCTCCTCCTTTAGGTGGAGGTCGTCGGTTCCTTTTCCGTTGACGGCTAATTTGACGTCCATTGGGAAACCCACGGCTTTAGCCGTGGGAGGACGTCATTCATATTTGTAAGGTTATAGCAGACCAATAAAATAATTCGGTAAAGTCTCATGGTCTGCTATCTAGCAAACCACGGGAAAAAGCCGAGAAACTTTCGTGGTTTGCTATAACCGCAGTTACGGTTCATAGTGCCCGCAGCAGTCTTTTTCTGTTAAAATGTTTTCATCTCCGACTCTTGTAAGGAAGTAACCCCAGTCCTATAATTCCGAGCGCGTAAAGACCGGCATCGAAGGCCTGGACAAGGCTTAGCCGCTCATATGTTTAAAAGGTATTTGTAGGCTGGGATGGATTCGGGTTTCTCTTTTTCGTTTGTTGCTCGGTTTTGGGTTATAATGTAGCCTTTTTTTGCCTTGTATTTTTTCATGAAGAGTTCGAGGCTTCCGGATTTTGTTTCCGAAAGTTTCACTTCTATTGGTGTTAGTTCCGGTTCCGTCAGGATTATGTCGACTTCGTTTTTGTATTGGTCCCTCCAGAAGAATTCCGCGTCGAGGCCGTTTACAACTGTGCATTCCAGGACTTTTGATTGCGAGTGGGAATCTTCCTTGAATGTGAGGGCAGGCGGGATTATTGCGGGGTAGTATTTTTTGAGTTTTCTTTCCGCTTTGCGCTTGTTTGGCGAATAATTGTAGAGTTTCCTGACTAGGAAGGACTGTTCGAGCATTGAGAAATAGTTTGATATTGTTTGTCTTGTAGTCTTGAACTGCGAGGCCAGCGTCTGCATGTCAATGATTTGCCCGGGCTCCTCCATCATGAGTTTCAGTAGTGCCTCCAGCACCGCCGTTTCCTTTGCGCCGAAAACTGCCGGGATGTCCCTGTAAATGATTTTTTCCACTATGCCTTCCTGCAGGTACTTGTGTATTACTCCCTTGTCCGTAATGCCCACCAGCTCTGGAAAGCCCTGCGACAAAACATGGCTCCTGAATTCGGTTGACAGTTCCTTGCTGTAGAGGCCAATCGGCTCGAATTTTTTTTGCCTGAAGCCAAGGTACTCCCTGAATGTGAGCTGGTTCACCTTGAAGTGGAATATTCTTCCCGCGAGGGATTCCTTGGATTTTCCCGTTACGAGCAATGACTCGGAGCCCGAAAGGTAGATTTTTGCCTTTCCCTTGTAGAGGTCGTAAACCCTCTTTATTTTGTTTTCCCAGCCGCCAACTTTCTGGATTTCGTCAAAGAGCAGCAGGGTTTTTTCCTTTGACGCGTCCTTTCCCGTGAGTTCCCGGTAAGCGGAAAGTATTTCGGCTGGCTCCGCATTTGTGAATTCGTCAAAAGAAAAGTACATCGCGGACTTTGCATCCGCGCCGCTTTCAATGTGGTCCTGCACAACCTTCATGAGAAGCGTTGATTTGCCTGTGCGCCTCAAGCCTGTGAGCGCGACAATCTGCGGCAATGCATGGAACTTGCGGATTTGCCCATAAATCTCCCTCGGCCTGAATTCAAGCTCAAAGCTGCCTTTCCACCATGGGTTGAATTCCACGAGCGCTTCACTTATATTAACCGCGTTAAAACCACCTGACACAAAACATTAATTTATGTTAAGTATGGATAACACAAATTATAAAGGTTTTGGTTGGCTGAAAACCGGTGTTTTTTTACTTTTCATAGTGCCCGCAGCAGTCTTTTTCTGTTAAAATGTTTTCATCTCCGACTCTTGTAAGGAAGTAACCCCAGTCCTATAATTCCGGGCGCGTAAAGGCCGGCATCGAGGGTATTTTGATTTTGGCGGCCTGTGTCGGCTTAAAGTTCCGCCAGTTGCCTGTAAAATTCTTTGTACTTGATTAGGTCTTTTTCCACTATTTTTTCTATGTCTTTCCATTCTGCAATGGTTATTGGCTCCCGTTTTCCCTTGATTTTCATGGTTTTCATTTCCGATTCACCTTTTTCCTGGTGTGGTTCGCAATCCACGTGGCTATTTCTTCCAGTGTCGTTGCTGGCTTTACCGACCACACAACCACGTTGAATCTGGATGTTTCTCCGACTTCTAATTCTTTCCCGTTCAGCTTTAAAAATGCGGACATTGCCTGGAACGCCGTTCTTTTGTTCCCGTCGGCAAAGGCGTGTCTCCTTGCGATGTCCATTAGCAGCGTTGCGGCTTTCCTGTCTATGCCCCTTGTGTTTCCCACCTTGTAGACGATGTGTTCGAGTTCCCCCTCATTTCTTAAAGTGCCATTGTCAAATTTTTTGTTTATTTCTGTTATGGCTTCCTTGGAAAGGGTTTTTGCATAAATCCGCGCCATGCACTAATTATGTAAATTACAGGATTTAAGCATAGTGGTTTCGGGCATCACAATGACAATTTGCCTGCCATCAGGTTTTTATACCTCGTTTCAGTTATCCTTACTGATTTGATTTTCCATGGTTGAGCGCGTAAAGACAGGCATCGATGGCCTGGGCAGTCTTGAACTGCGGCTTTTACGGGTAAAGGGCATGTTTTATTTTTTCCAGCAGTTCGGTTTTCTTTTTTGAGAATTCTCTGTGGTTTATGCCCAGGTATTTTTCCGATTCGCTTGGGTTGAAGCGTTTTATTTCGCCTGTCAGCTCTTTTGCAAATTCCTCTTTTTTGTGTTTTTTCAGGAGCCCAAAGTATTTTTTGAAGTCAATCGGCGCATAGATGAGCAGCGTCAACAGGTCTATTGTGTCTTTCTCGCCTTTGATTGTGCCTCTTCTGTCAATTTCCGCGGCCTGCTTTAGAATCAAAAGTGCCTCGCAAGGGATGGTGTTTATCCCCTCTATTTTCACTTTTTCCTTCAGCAGGTCTTCTATGGGGAGCGCGAGCCTGGAATAAAACGGGGCGTAAATGTCGATGTCAAAGCCCTGCATTTTGATTTCGTATTTTTTGAGCCGGTCATTTTTTTCCACGGCATATTTTTCCCTGAGGTTTCCAAGTTCGCGGAAATCCACGATTATGTCAATGTCCTTGCTTTTGTGCTGTTTTGTCCACAGCCACACGGCCCAGCCGCCGATTACCGTAAGCTCCGTTTCTTTTGAGAGTTCCCGGAGGTTTTTCCAGCTTTCTTCAGTAAGGCTCTGGTGCCAGAATTCTTTTGCCCTCATTGTTCCAGCCCCATTTTTTGCCTGAGTGCCTTCAGGAATTCCCTTGCGTACCATTCCTTCAGGTTCCACAGGTCGACAAACAAAAGCTCGTTCGGGACGATTTTTTCCGCCGCAAAATTTTCGGGTTTCGAAAGAACCGTCAAGTTGGCGGGGCCTTCTTTTTGCGGGAACCTTTTCTTCAGCTCGGCAACCCCCTCATCGTCCGCATAAACATACACCTCGCTGTAATCTGCGGGAACCTCCCTGAACCTGAGCCTGAAGCCCGTGAATGCCGTGAAGGCAACGCCGGAAGGCATTAGCCCCTCAATCCCGGAAACGGGCAGTTCTGCCCTTGTTTTGTAAACAATGTCTTTCTCCAGGTTTCTCGCGCTTGCCCAGTAAATGAGCGCTTTTTCCCTGTCGACAAGCCTCAGGCCAAAATTCCTTTTTTCTATTGCGCCGATTCTCGCAAGCGGCTCAAGCGCATTGTTTACCGTGCTCAGGGAAATGCCAAGCCTTTCAGCGATTTCTTTTTGCGTTTTTGCGCCCCTGAAAATCTCTAGAAACACTAATTCGGACTTCAGCATATACTACAATCATTATCCGAGGTTATTTATAAAGGTTTCGATGAACATCGAAACTCGATTGTTGTCGGGGAATCGCCTTTCTAAAGTGCTGCTGTTTTTGTATCGCTTTACATTGGAAGTGTAATATGCGGGAAGCATCACTTATTTATCGTGGCCGGCTTTAGGTGTTTCCCAGTTACCTCATTTTTTCCGCAATCAGCATCATTGTGTCTTCGTAGTTTTCCCTGCTCAGGTTTTCCGCCCTTTCGAGGAAAAAATCCGCTATTTCGAGGAATTTTTGCCTCGAATTAACCCTGAGGCTCTGTAGAAATCATTTATAAATAAGGCAAAAGCGTTCATCTGATTGGTGATCGCAATGAACGCTTTGATTCCAATACGTTGTTCGGATTTTTATAAGTTTTGCCTGCGCCTTTGTGCGCAGGCTAGGGTGCCGTTGCACAACTTTTACCGTTCCAAGAAGATGTACAATAATGTTGTGCACGTGTTTTTGCTCGTGATGAAGGAACGCCTCAACGTTTCATACAGGCGTTTTGTGCAGCTTGCAAACGAAATGAGCCTTGCGCGTATGCTCTGCATCAAGCGCATACCCCACTTCACAACAATCCAAAAGGCGCTGCAACGCCTTCCAAAATCTTTGCTTGAGCGCATGGTGCGCTCATGCAGAAAACTTTTGAGCCTCAACCGTGTTGAGGCCGGAATAGACGGAACAGGTTTTAGCAACACGAATCCGTCGCACTACTACGCGAAACGTGTTGATGGGGTAGAAGTCAAGAACTTCACTAAAAGCGTTCTAATAGCCGATTTGAAAACAAAGCTCGTGCTCAACATGAACACAACAACAAGACACGAGCACGAAACTCTCTCATTCATACCGCTCGTGCGAGCAATCAAGCACTCGCTGTTGCGAGTGCTCGCAGACAAGGCTTACGACAGTGCCGCCAACAGGCGGTTTTGTTGGGAAAACGGAATAGAAAACCACATCCCAATACGCGAGTGGAAAAAAGGCAGATTAGGCTACGGGCACGAACAATATATTCACGGGAAGCTGCGGCGCAAAGCCGCAGCACTATTCAACGCCGATGCCTACAAACGCAGAGCGCTCATAGAAAGCGTAAACTCTGCAATCAAACGCCCCTTCGGGGCGTATGTCTGCTCACGCAGACAGGATAATCAATGTAAACAAGCAACAATCAAGGTGCTTGCATACAATCTTGAACTCATAAACCGCACCCTAAAAAGCTGGCTCTTTATATTCCAAACCACATTTCTACACCGCCTAACCCTGAATAAGGTTTTTATACCACGTTCCCATTATTCTTTACTGATTTGATTTTTTATGGTTGAGCGCGTAAAGACCGGCATTGAGGGCCTTGACAAAGCGTTAGAGGGCGGAATTCCCTACAACATTGTGCTTGTTTCTGGGGGGTGCTGGAACCGGTTGTTTTAGTGGTCGAGCATCCATTTCCATGTGGGCTTAACGGAAATTTTTTTGCCACCTGCTTTTATTTCTTGTTCCTGGTCGTTTGTGAGTATTGTTCCTTTTTTTAAGCCGAATTTGTCCATTGCTTCGGTCAGGCCCGCTATTTCCCTTTCCCTGTTTTCGGATGTTATCTCCCACGTCACCTGTATTGCTTCAACAATTTTGCTGCCTTCTTTTATTGCGAAGTCGCATTCTTTTGTGCCGCTGGAATAGTATGTGTCTTTTGACCTTCTTTTCAGTTCTACGGCTACAAGGTTTTCAAGCATTTTTCCTTCATTGTCGCTGAAGCGGAAGCCTAAAGCAGTAATGAATCCGTTGTCAATGCAGTACAGTTTTCTCGGGTTTTGGATTTGTTTTTTTATCGAGAAATCGAATTTTGGCAGGAACATGAAAAGGAATGAGTTTTCAAAGGCATTCAGGACTTTTTTGACGCTTAAGAGGCTGGTCATTCCCATTAACTCGGCTGCCTTTCTGGTGCTGATTTTTCCCGAAGGGTTTGACAGGAAGTATGCGGAAAGTTCCTTTGCGGGTTTTTCAAAGTTTGCCCCGAGCCTTGCTATTACATCGCGGTAAAGGATGTTGTCATAGAGTTCCCTCAGGATTGTTTCATCGCCTAAAAGAACCATTTTCGGGAATCCGCCGATTTTATGGTATTCGGCAAAGGCGCGCCGTATCAATGCCTGTTTTTTTGAATCAAGCCGATGGTTTTCCGTGCTTATTTGTTTTGCCGCCAGGAATTCTCTGAAGCTGAACGGTTCGAGGTGCAGGTTAATGCTTCTTCCGGTCAATGTGCTTGCTATTTCCCTGCTCAAAAGCCTTGAGTTCGACCCGGTTATGATTATGGGGTGCTTTTCCTTGAGCCTGTTCACCCATTTTTCCCAGTGCCCCGCTTCCTGCACTTCATCAATGAACAAAAAGGCGTTTTCCGGGTAATTGTTTTCGGCCAAAAAATCCTCGATCTTCTGAAAGTCCGTGTGTTCGAAATCAATCAGACGCTCATCGCTGAAATCCACGAAAAGGCAGTCCTTTGCGCCCAATTTGAGTTCCTCCCGGACAAGCATCATTAATGACGATTTTCCGCAGCGCCTCACGCCCGTTATTACGAGAGGCAGCTTAAGCCCGAGCAGGGAAATCACTTTGGAAACGGCTTCCCTTTGAACCAGTTTTTTTGGGCTGAAAAACAGGCCCTGCTGGCCCGAAAGAATCAAATAAAGCTGGTCCCTTTCCATGCAATAAAACAACCCCTAACAAAATATAAACCTTTCTAAAGTGATGCTGTTTTAGTATCACTTTGCATTGAAAGTGTAACGTGGAAAGCATCACTCAACCCAATCCCTGACAGGATTCCGTTGACGGAAAGCCCACGCATTTAGGCGTGGGTACTTCACTTGCTTATGCGTTAGGCCTCTGGCAACGGCGCGAAAATTCCTCGAATTGGCGCTCCGCTATGTTTTTATACCACGTTCCAGTTACTCTTAGTGATTATATGGTTGAGCGTGTAAAGACCGGCATCGAAGGCCTGGACAAGGCCCTGAATGGCGGAATCCCTTACAAAAACATTGTCCTGATTTCCGGCGGCGCAGGAACGGGTAAAAGCACCCTTTGCCTCCAATACCTAATAAATGGCGCCAAAATGGGTGAAAAAGGGCTTTATATTTCCACGGAGCAGTCAAAGCAGGAACTTTACAAAACAGGCGCGAGCTTCGGTTGGAATTTAGAGCAACTGGAAAAAAGCAACAAAATCAAGATTGCCTATTTTGACGTGGTTGAAAGCGATAATTTTCTTGAAAAAATTTACGAGCTCTACACTTCTTTCGAGCCCAAGAGGGTTGTGATAGACTCGCTTACGACCTTAACCGACTCCCTGCTTGTCACCGGCATGGGCAAGGACGGCGCCTTTTCCATGGTAAAAATCGCGGAATCAATCAGCCCCATCCCCAAAACCGAAAGAATCGTGTCGAAGAACCTGCTGTACCACTTATTGAAAAAATTGAGGCTGTTTGAGTCGACAATACTGCTTACATCTGAATTGCTTGAGGAATCAAAAGGCTTGAGTGCAGATCAAATAAGTGAATTCATTTGTGATGGTGTTGTAGTACTTAAATCTTTAGCTTTAGGAGAAACTTTGAATAGGACTTTAACTATTAAAAAGATGCGATATAGTTCTATGGATGGCGGAATAAAATCTTATGATATAAACGACATAGGTTTTAGTGTGCAATAGTTTTAATTGTAAATGTTATTTATGGTTTTAAAAGATAATGTTGTGGAGTGGTTTATTAAAAGTGTAATAATACCGCAACAGGAAATAATGGACAAGCCTGGTTTTGTTTTTACTAAAGTTACCAATCCTGACAGGGTGCTTCTTTTAAGAGAAGTTTTTCTTTCTGAAAAAATTTTTTCAGAACTAGAAAAACAGATTGTAAAAAAATATGGTGCTGTAGGGATTAAAGCTTTATATACTGCGGGAAAAAGAGCAGGTTATAGCTATTCTGTAGTTTCTAAATTTAAAAAAATCACTGAATTTAAAGATATTAAACCATTTTCCGATTTTCTCTATTTATTTGTAAGATATGTTGGAACGATATGGGCTAAAAATATAACTTACAAACAAGATTATACTAATAAAAAAATTGAATTTGAAATGAGCGAGTTTATTATATGTCGATTAAACGGGCTCGGCTATTTTTTAGTAGAAGGAAACACTGCTGGTTTTTGGGCTTATTTGATGAATGATGTTACTGTAGAAGGTTACCAAGAATCTTGCCAAGGCAAAGGAGACAGTACATGTAAAATGATTTTTGCACCTATCTCTAGGTTACCACTAAAAAAACCTTATTTTGGAGATGTTGACTATTCTAATCTTGATTTACCAAGTAAATATGAACAAATTAACAAATTGCAAAATTTGCAATATTCTAAAGTTTCAATACTTAATTTAATTAATAACAAAGTCTTTAAATATTCAGCAGGAATTATTGAGCGCAATGGTGAGAGATTTTTTAATGTCGGATTGCCTTATTTTTATCTTTTAGAACTAGAATTAAAGCAACTTAATGGCGCATCTAGTGTTTTATTTGATATTTCATTTGAATTCGGTAAATCTTTCATAAATTCTGAAAATGCGCAAGGGGTTATTGACTACCTTTCCGCAATGGGTTGGGGGGATTTGTTTATAATGAAAAAATCTGATAAATACTCTGTTATTGCAAATTTTTTTCCTTGGACGCAATTTGCAGAAAATATCGATTTTTCTTTATACCGAGGTCTTTTATCTGGAATGCTTTCTTCAGTTTACAAAAAAGATATAAAATTTAGGAAATTTACCCATTCTACCATATCAGATGCAATGTTACTTATTATTAATGAAGATTGATAATTGATAAGAGCTGAAAATTATGAATATTGCGTCATTAATTAATTTACTAGTTTCTTATAGTTTTTGGTGTATCTTTGGCATTTCTTTAGTTGGTTATAGTTTTTCACTTTTTATGGGGGCACCATCAAAGATTGAATTGTTTTTAATAATTTTTTTAATGCTCCAAGCGCTATATGCTCTTAATAGACTTACTGATAAAGAAGAGGATAAAATTACAAACCCTGGAAGGGCTTCTTTTATAGTAGGTAAGGAAAAGCATATTTTGGCATTTGTAGGGGTTTCATTTCTTGTAAGTTTAAGTTTAGCAGTTATGCAAAATTTGTTGGTCTTTTTATTTTTAATCATAATTCTATTAATTGGGTTTTTCTATAGTTTTAAATCTTTTTTACTTAAGCGATTATTTGGATTCTATAGGTTTAAAGATGTTTTATTTGGAAAAAATGTTGTTATTGGTCTAACTTGGTCATTTCTTGCTGTATTTGTACCTATGTTTTACTATTCAAGAACTTTAACTTTAGGGGTGGCTGTCTTAGGGATTTTTATTTTTTTGAGGGGTGTTATAAATACAGCATTATTTGATTTAAGAGACGTTTCTGGAGATAAAAAAGTTGGCGTCAAAACAATTCCTGTTGTTTTTGGTTCTAAGCCAATGATAATGACATTTTATGCTCTAAATTTTTTCATAGGGGTTCTGATTTTTCTTTCTGTGTTTTATAGTATCCTTCCATTCTTTGCGCATTTTTTGAATATCAGCACTATTTGGTCATTTTCTTATCTTTACTTGATTGATAAGCCCAAAATAATAAATCAAAAATTACTATTGGAGTTCGTTATAGATGGAGAATATTTTTTAATTGCAATTTCAGTAATTTTCGGGGCTTTTTTGGCCGGGGTTTGATATTTATTTACTAAAAATCTGGCGTTATCTATGAAGACTATTAATTTTTCTGACATTAGATTTGGTTATGATTTAGTTGTTGTTGGGGCAGGAGCTGCAGGCTGCTCATTTCTAAATAATATAAATGAAGAATATTCAGTATTATGTGTAGATTCAAAGTCTTTCCCTCGTTTCAAGGCTTGTAGCGGTATTTTGGTTAAGGCAGGAAAAGACTATTTTTCAACTGAAAAGTTGTCTAATTCAGTTTTTGCAGACACTGCCCCATTAAATATAAAATACTTAGATCTAGACAACAATTTGGAGTCAAAAAGTGAGAAGGGTTTTTTTAATACTTGGAGAAAGAATTTGGACCAGTGGCTTTTTGAGAAGAATAATAATAAAAATATAAATTTTGTTTCAGAATGTAAGCTAATTGATTATTATTATACTAAGGGTAAAAAGCATATTGTCATTGTTTGTGAAAAAAATGGTGACCTAAGGACTCTTGTTTGTAAATACTTGGTTGGTTGTGATGGTGCCAATTCTTCCGTAAGGAAAAAATTGAATAACAAGTCCATACGGTATTATGTCGCGATTCAAGAAATTTTTAACCAAAAATTTGATGACGATGCATATTTCATTTTCGACTCTAGTGTGACTGATTTTTATGGGTGGGTGATTCCAAAAGGCGATAAAGTTGAAATAGGTTGTGCCGTCCCGCCTTATAAGGCAAAGGACAAATACGATATTTTTAGGGAAAAAATGAAAAAAAAATTTAAAATTAATGGGGGTGGAAAAATTGAATCTGCATTGCTATTAAGGCCGAAAAAGTTTTCAGACATTATTCTTGGCGAAGGCAATGTTATGCTTTGTGGTGAAGCTGGGGCAATGATAACTCCAAGTGCCGCAGAAGGAATTAGCAGCGCGCTAATAAGCGGAAAATGTTGTGCCGAGGCTCTGAATGAAGCTTTCAATAAAGATCCTATCGAACTTTATAAAATAAAATTGAAACCTCTCTTGGAGCAGTTAAAAAGAAAATTCGAAAAATCCGAAATAATTAGCGATGCTAAAAAAAGAAAGAAACTCTTTAGTTAGTTCCAAGGTACTCCTTTCTCAGCTCTTTTGCCATAATTTTATTTTTTGTGAGTGTCACATGTATGCCTGGTTGAAGATACCTCATATTTAGGATGTGTGCCGCTAAGTTGAATTCAGCTACTTTTTTTGGGAGTCTATTTTGGATTTCCCAAGTTTTTCGAAATACTGTTGGATAAGTTATTTCTGCTATGTAATCCCCTAAAATCATTGTGTCGCTCAGTTTGGTTGCGCAGTCTACGCCAAACTTTATCTCTTTTGCCCCGTATTGTTTGAGCGTTTCGCCGAACATTTTGTCTGTTTCATTATTTTCCCGCACTCTTACTTTCCAGTCGTTTTGTGCAAATGCTTCTCTCAATCCTTTGTAGTGTTTTTCTTCCAAACCCACTATCGAGTAGCAGAATCTCCAAAGCGCCAAACCTTGCTTTTTTTCTGGGTTAGGTGCTTTCATAAGTTTGTCTATTAAAAACCACCCTACTTCCCTTATGCCTTTGAATGTCAAGTTAAGCGATTCACCATCTTTCATTTCTTCCAATTGAACTTCTTTTATTTTGCTTTTCACTTTTTCTGCTATTTGTTCTGCTTGCTTTTGCATTTTGTTTGCCCATTCCTCATTGATAAAATATCCTTCGCTGGTTTTAACCAGAATTTTGTCGTCAAGCATTTGAAGTAATGTTTTATGCGTGGCTTGGTAGGAACTGCTTATCCCAAAAAGTTTCTGGAGCCTTAGGTGTATTTGCTTGGCTGACAACGGCCATTCTTCGGACAACAGTGAAATTATTTGATGTTTGGTTGTTTTTGGCTTTTGAATAGTGCTACTTGTGGTTTGCATTTTCTCCCTCAAACGCTTTTTCCAGTTGCTTCCTCATGAATTTAGCCAGTTCAGGATTTTTGGTTATTCTCATCGTAGCTTGTATTTTCGGTTCTGACTTTAAACCGAATTCCATGAAGGATTCTTCTAGGTTGTGCCATTTCTTGTAGTAACTTTCAATAATTTTCCTGCTGTCATCGCTGAATTTGACTTGGATTATGCAGTTTCCCTGCACGAAAATGTCTTCTTCTGGCTCAAACTCGTTTTTTGTTCCTAATGGCGCCCCAACACCGCCGACTCGCGCATATTGTTTGTGTATCCAGTCTCCATAATGCGTTTTTCGTCTTATAATGAACTTTGTTTTCGGATTATTCATAATCATTTCATACAGTAAATATAAATGCTCGAACTTGAATTTGAAGGCCCACCAACCATATTCCATTGAGCAGATGAAGTTGGGGTCGTTCGAGCCTTCCGCAAGCTGCTTTGATAACAACAGTTCCGCGGTTGAAACACACAGGTCTGTGATGCTTTCCCACTCTATTTCTATAGTTCCGGAAAAGTCTTTCGGTATCGTGATTTTGTTGTTCTTAAGGTACTGCTTTTCCACGTATTCAAATGTTTTCTTTGATTGCTGTATCCAGCTAAGGTTCAGTTGGTAGCCTGAGTTGCTCTTTTCAATGAGTCGTTCAGTCTCAAGCTCCTGCAATAGTTTGTGTATTGCTTGGTAAGAAATTTCCAGCGAATAATGTTTTTTGAGGTTCTCAAAAATCTCCTTTGCGCTCAAAGGCCACTTCTCGCTCAAAACAGAAACAATCTTCTGCTTCGTGGTTGCGCCGGAAGGGTTGATTTTCAGTAAGGAAAGTTCGTTTATCATTCTTTTTTCCTCGTTTGAGCGTAGAATTGATTTCTTAGTACTTTTGCTAATCCTGAATTTTTTGTGATTGTCATTTCTACATTTGCTTTTGGCTCTGGTTTGAGGCCCATATCCAAAAAATTGTCGTTGAGACCGACCCACTTGTCATAGTATCCTTTAATCATTTGTTTTGTTTCTTCGCTCATTTTGGCTTGGATTATATAGTCTCCTTGTATGAATATGTCCTCGTCTAAATCCATGTCTTGGTTTGCTTCATACTCTGTGGCTCCTACTTTCTTGTACTGTTCGCTTACGAATTTCCCAAACTTAGTTTTTTTTCTGAATAGGAATTTGGCTTTTGTATTGGACCGAACAATATTAATGAGCAACTGCATGTATTCAAATTTGAATTTTAGTGCCCACCACCCGTACTCTAATATGCAGATGAAGTCCGGGTCTTTCCCTTTTTCAACAAGTTGCTGTGATATTATTAGTTCGGCCGTGGAGACGCACATGTCTGATATGCTATTAAATTCAATCTTTATTGGGCCGTCAAAATCTTTTGGTATTTTTACCGAGTTTCCCTGTTCATAAATATTTTCAAACTGTTGTAATGTTTCTTTTGAACTTTTTACCCATTGCAGGTTCAGTTGATAACCGCCGTCGTTTTTTTCTACACCAGTCCAATGTGATTTTTCGGTTTGAGTGACCGAAAAGCGTAAGTATAACTTATTCGTATTGGGTTTGCGACCCAATATGCCGATTTTGAGTAAAGCTGATTCACCCAAGCTCCGCAAAATCTATAGAAGTTGTAAAGAGAGGCGGCTTGCTGAGCGTTGGCAGGCTCTGTACCTGCGAGCTTCGGGTTATTTGCTCAAGGATATAGCTTTCATTGTTGCCAGGGATGAGGATACTGTAAGCGCTTGGATTGCCAAGTATGAGGAAACAGGTAAAGTGGATGATGAGCCTCGCGAGGGTTCTGAAGGCAAGATTACCCCTGCTCTTGAGGAAAAAATTGTGAAATTGGTGGATGAGAACAAGCCTTTCAAGCATGCCTGGAATGCAGCGCGGTGGGATTGCAAGGAGCTGCGCGACTGGCTGGAAGAAAAGCGCCGTGTAACCGTTACTGAGGAGGCTGTACGCCAGTTGCTTTTGAGGAATGGTTTTCACTGGAAGAAAACAGGTTACGATTACCTGATTGGGGATAAAGTGGAGCAAAAGGCTTTCCTGAGGAAAATGAAGAGGATAATCGCATCTGGCGCAACCGCTTTTTTCCTTGATGAGGCGAGCACCAAGCTCCATCCCAAGAACGGTTACATTTGGAGCAGGGTGAAAGGCAAGCCGCTCATACCGACTTTTTCCAGCCACAAAAAAATAACCACTGTTGGCGCCGTAAATCCTTTGAAGGGAAAAGAATTGCACATTTCCAGCAAAGAATTCAACGCGCAAAAAGTAATTATCATGCTGAGCATGATTCTATCTTGCACGAGGGGAAAAATAGTGGTGGCTCTGGACAGGCACAAAGCCCACACCACAGAAAAAACGCGCGAAATCCAGGATTTTGTGGCAAAACACCCTCGATTACGCTTGGAATATTTTCCGAGGTGTTCTCCAAAAATCAATCCAATGGAAACCCTGTGGGGCTACGCGAGAGGGAAAAAACTCAACAACAGGCTGTATAAAAACACGAGAGCGCTCGCCATTTCGTTCAGCAAAAATCTAGCGGCAATTCCATCAAAAGTAATTAAAAGCGTGTGCTGCATAAATCATTTACTCGCACCGAATCCAAAACTTGGATAGGTGTAA
>AQRS01000042.1 GCA_000402355.1 Candidatus Iainarchaeum andersonii SCGC AAA011-E11 | reverse complement strand
CTCCTGGCGCGGAGCGCCCGCGCCTCGAGGCATATAACGATTTTTCAGGAAAAAAATAGATGCTCGCTCTCATCCCACAGCTAAAGCAATGGGATTTCACGCTCGCAAACGCTTAAAAAAAGTAACACCCATTATTCGTTGATTGACGAAGAATGTGTTTGTGATGCCGCAAAAAGCCATTTTTGATTCTGAAAAAACCGCGGAAATACTAGGCTGGGCAATCTACAGGCCAAAAAACAGGGCAAAAACGGTTTCCGAGAACGAATTGAGGGAGATTGCGGAGCTTGAAAACACCGAAAGGCTTTACATTGTGAAGAGGCTGCCGGAGCTTAGTTCAGCCGAGGCGGAACTCGCCGCTGAAATTACGCGCAGGTTCCTTGAATCAAAAGGAAAGAGGCGCGAAACAACGCTGAAGCAGGAAATGGAGGAGCACTGCAGAAACCTGAACATCATTCTTGACGAAAGGCAGCGGCAATACATGCCAATTCTTCTACATAATTGTGTTGCGGCCGCGGGAATACTTTCCGAATTGCTCCAGGATGAAAACCTCGAGGAAATAGCGGTTACCGGAACAGGAAAAGCAAAGCCGGTTTTTGTTTTCGATTCGAGCTTCGGGTGGCTCGCAACCAACATTTATTTCTCCAGCGCGGAAAAAGTCAAGCAGGTCGCGAACGCAATGGCCTCGCACACGGGAAGGAGGATTACGATGCAGAAGCCCTCGCTGAACGCAGTCCTGAATGACGGCTCGAGAATGAACGCGTGCATCGAACCGGCGGCATTCACGGGGCCGACAATAACGATAAGGAAGTTCAGGAAGAGCAGGTTCACGCCCTCCGAACTTATTTCTCTGGGGAGCGTCGGGGCCGAAGAAATGGCCCTGCTCTGGATGGCGATGCAGAGCGACTGCTCGATACTGATTTGCGGCAACACCGGCTCGGGAAAAACCACCCTGCTGAATTCTCTCCTGAACTTCGTGCCAAAAAACGAGAGGATTGTTTCCGTGGAGGAAACGCCTGAAATAGTTGTTCCGCACCCGCATTTCGTGAAGCTCAGCACGGTTGATGGAATCGAGATCGGCATGCAGGAACTCATAGTGAACACTCTCAGGATGAGGCCGGACAGGGTGATTGTGGGCGAAGTCAGGGAAAAAGGCGAGGCAAAGGCATTCATGGACACAATACTCGCGGGGCAGGGAAAGGGCACTTACGCAACTTTTCATGCGCAGTCCGCCCTTGAAGCGGTTGCGAGATTGCGGGCATTGGGAATACTCGAAATTGACGCCTCATCCATAGACCTCATAGTGACGCAGAAAAGATGGACGGAAAAACGTGGCGCCAATTTTCTGGAGCGGAGGGCGCTTGTCGAAATATGCGAACCGCAAATCGTGAAAGGCGGGCTTTCGCTCAACAGGCTGTTTTCGGCGCACGGCTTCGGGAAAAAAGAAAAAGGAATTGCGCGCAAAAGTTCGCGCGTGAAGGAAAAAATATGCAGGACTTTCGGCCTCGCGCCTGACGGAATCCGGAAAGAGATATCAAAAAGAGCCGAGTTCCTGAACAAAATTTCCGGAAAAAACTGGGGTGAATACCTTGATGAAATCAATGGATACGGCAATTCGGAAACTTGAACAGGATTTGCTCTCGCTCGGGGGCAAAACGCGCGCAAAGGAATACCTCGCGGGCGCCGCAAAAATTTCTTTGCTCGCATTCATTCTCGCGTGGCTGTTGTGGAACCTGTTTTTTTCCGCGCCGGTCGAAGGGCTTGCATTCTCCGCGCTTTGCGGCGCGTGCGCATTCTTTTTTATTTTCGGAAGGCCAAGAGCGCGGCTTGAAAGGAAGGCGAGACTGATTGAAAAGCACCTGCCATTTGCACTGATGCAGCTGAGTGTGGAGCTCAACATCGGGATTCCGTTCGAAAAGGCTCTTTCCTCGATTGCCGGGTCAAATTACGGGGTTCTTTCAATTGAACTCAAGAGGGCGCTTATAGAGTCAAGGTCCGGCGCTTCAGTGACCGAGGCACTTACAGCAATGTGCGAAAGGAACCGCTCGAGGCTCCTGTCAAGGAGTATTGCACAGCTCGCCTCCATTTATGAGAAGGGCGGAAAGAAGGAAGCGGGAGAAGCCGTGAGGAGCCTTGCAAAGGAACTGCTTTCCAGGCAAAAGGCGGAGGCGAAGGAATTCTACGGAAAAGCCGCGGTTTATTCGCTCGCATTCATCGTGGTTTCCGCCATTGTTCCCGCGCTGTTCCAGGCATTCGTAATGGTTGGAAGCGGCTTCATGGAAACGGGCTTTGAGCCGGAACAAGTGCTTCTGATTGTCGCATTATTGTTCCCGCTGGCGGATACGCTTCTCCTTTTCTCCATAAAGGCCGGGATGCCGGAATCCATGAGGCAGTGAAAATGGGGAAAAAAGAGTTCGCGGAAATCCTTGGCGCAATAAACTACGGCAATGGCCTTAAAGGTTTCCTCGGGCTATCGGTTTTTCTTGGGGCAGGACTTTCCCTGGCCGTGCTTTACCTTGGATTGTTCGTGCTGAAAAGTGAAAAGGTAAGCGCGGCTTCGGTTCTGGCTTTTTTTGCGCCGCTTGTGCTGAACTATTTTTACTGCCTGCATTTGTTCGAGCAGAGGAAAAAATCCATTGAGGATGCGGTTCCCGACATGCTGCTGCTGGCTTCCTCGATTCCGGAGGGAACGAGGCAGGAAAAGATGCTGGGCTTCATGGCAATGCATTCGCCAAGCCCGCTGAAGGAGGAGTTTTCGGCGGCGGAAAAGGAAGTGGAAGCGGGAATGCCCCTTGAACAGGCGTTTGAAAAAATAAAGGCGCGGAACAAATCCGCTTCGCTTTCAAGGGCGGTTGATTTGATAACGAATTCATTTATTTTGGGCGGAAAGATGCAGAGCATTTTCCGTGAAACCGCGGAGGACTTCATGGAAACCAACGCACTCATCAGGGAGAGGGCAGCCAACGCGGCAATCGAGAAGTACACTCTTTTGTTTGCAGGGGGGTTGGTGGTGCCGCTCATACTCGGCCTTGTTTCTGGAATGGTTTCGGGCCTCGATTTTTTGGCCGCTTCCGGACTCGGCATCGGAGCGGGGGAAGAAGCGCGGAAAAAGCTCTTTGATTACGCGCTCCTCGGGAACATCATTTACATCATTGAATACGCGGTGATTGCCTCGGCTTTCGTTGCCTTCACGGAGAACCAACAGCAGAAAACGGTTGTGTACGCGTTCTTCCTTGTTCCGTGCGGGCTGGTTGTGTATTTCCTCGGGAGCGGGTTTTCATTGTAAGCACCGCGGATGAAAACGGCCGGCATAACCATTTTAAACAACTTAAGAGTTTCTAATACTGATTCTTTTGAAGCAGGAAATAGAATTTGTCGAGTTCGGGAAAAACAATTTCTCCGGCTATACCTTGATTGAGGGCTTTCCTGGGATGGGTCTGGTCGGGACCATTGCGGCCAAGTACCTCGTTGAAAAGCTGAATTTTGATTACGTGGGATACATTGACTCGAACGTTTTCATGCCGATTATAAGGATTCACAATGGCATGCCCGTGAGGCCCGCGCGGATTTACGCGGACAAAAAAACCAAGGTTGCCGTGATTATCGCGGAGCAGGTGATTCCGAAGGCCGCTATTCACCCAATGGCGAAGAAAACAGTTGACTGGATAAATGACAAGGGATTCAACGAACTGATTTCGCTTTCCGGGATACGCGCGGCCGAGGGAACGCCTAAAAAGGAAATAATTTACGGGATTGCCGCGAACGAGGAGTCAAAGCACCTCCTGAAAAAGTACGGCCTCGCGGAAATAGACGAGGGCATCACAACAGGGATAACCGCGCTCATACTCATGGAACTGAGGCGCTCGAAAATGAACGCGATTTCAATTTTGGGAAACGTTGAAATGAGCACGGATTACAAGGCGACCGCGGAAGTGCTGAAGAAGCTGAACGAAATCCTTGAATTGAAGCTTGATGTGGAGCCCTTGCTGGCCGAGGCGCGCGAAGTGGAGAAGCAGCTCATACAGCAGCTCCAGAAGATAAATTCCACGAAGGACAACGCCGAAAAATTCGAGCAGAAAACCCCCATTATTACATAAATTTATTAATCTGAATCCCCAATTTTGTATTCATGGCCGAAAAATGGCAGTGGCTCGCGGTTCCTTTCCTGATTATAGTCGCCTTGATCGCGGTTCTCATACTCAACCAGCCGAAAGTTAATGCCGCAGGCACCGATACTTATGTTGATGTGAACGGCGACGAGTACCAGAACCTCGATTATATTTCGCCCGATGAGATCGGCATCGGGGATTTGGTTGTCGACCCGAGTTACCCGAGCGATTACCTTGTCCCGCAGTCCATGAAGGATTGCGATTCAGCCGATAATACAGGCAAAGATTTTTGTTACGAGAATTATGCTGTCCTTACAGGAGATGAAAAGGGCTGCGAAGCGGCTGTGGAACAGGGAGTGAAGGATGACTGCTTTGCGCGGCTCGCGCAGCAGAAAAACGACCGGAGCCTCTGCGACAATATTGTTACGGGAAAGCCGGATTGCTATGCCGATGTCGCCATTGCCACAAACGACACTTCTTTGTGCGACAAAACCGATTACGAGGCCGAACAATGCGTTCGCGCGGCAGAAGCAATGGATTTTTCTCTGTGCCCGGACGGCCAAAACAGGCGGATTTGCAATGACGCTGTTTCGGAAGGAAAACCCGAGTATTGCACTACCACAAGGATTGTGGAGGACACCTGCTGGAACAGCATTGACAACGAGTATTTTGCGTGCCAGGAGGAACTCAAGATAGAATCCCCGAAGGCATTCTGCTATTACAACATCGCGCTCAACACCAACAGCGCTTCATTATGCAACAAGGCGGGGCCGAACATGAACCTTTGCTTCTTCAAAATAGCGACAACGCTGAATAACCCCGCAATCTGCGAGAACCTTGCGGAAACAAGGGACAATTGCGTTGCGTGGGTTGCATTCAACACGCGAAACAAGCAGCTTTGCTACCAGGCCGGTTCCGAGGCGCAGAGCTGCATCGAGGACATCGAGCAGTCCTGAATGCGATGTTTTTTATAATTCCTCGAAGAATATCAAAAGACATTAATTTAGCAACTTTTATAGTGTCTTTTGATAGCTATCAAAGGACAAATTTTGCATCCATATTTTTGCCCTTTGATATAATATCAAAAGACATTAATTTAGCAACTTTTTAGTGTCTTTCAATAGCTATCAAAGGACATTATTTATGTCCTTCGATATAACTTTTATTTATGGCACCGCCGCATACAGGGCCAAGAGAAAGGCCTACCAGGCATGGGCGCGGAATAGGCGAACACAGGCACCCGGGCTTTTTTGGGAAAATGATTTTTCACGATTTCTTCGGCGTGAGAACACCATTCCGCCTATTTTCCGAATGGCTTAACAAGAAAAGGCATGAGCGTAGGCTCTCGCATGAAAATAAAGCAGTTCAAAATGTTATTGATACGCAACATGAGGGCCAGAGGGAGCCCATTTTCAGGGCAATGAGGAGATTCAGGGAAGGCCCTGAAGGTTTTGGCAAGGCTGAAAGGGCAACCTACAATACTATTGCAAGCACATATGAAAGAATAGCAAAAGTGAAGTCAGGAGAGGAAGACGAGAAATACCTGAGGCCCGTGGACAAAGAGGGGTTTTATACGAAAATGATTAGGGCGGACTTCAAAATGTTAACGGCCGATGAGTTCGAAATACTCGGAACCATGATAAAAGACAGGGATAAAATCAGGGAAGCGTCCAGCAAAGCCACGAAACTGAGGCTTGCTGACCGCAGGGCCGAAGCGGAGGAAATAGAGGCAAGCATAGTCGGACCGGCAAGAGAACTTGAACAGCAAATAGAGCGCTGGGAATACCAAAGGAAGCTTTTTACAAGATTCGAGAAACAGGCAAATGCATTCCGAGATTATATGTTTGGAAACCGAAAAACAAGAGAACTAATGTATACAGGCCCAAGTGGCGTGGTTGGGCCTTCGCGTGAAAGATAATTCAACCAATTTTTTGTTAACCAAAGTTTTACTTTTTCCTTCTCTGCACGTACACAAATGACATCACTATCAGCGCAATGAACAAAAGCAGGAGCACCTTGTCTTCCGGCAGCGATGGCAGGTTCAAGAAGCCCTTGTCCTCGTTGCCGCCAACATTGAGGTTGAGCACGTTTCCCGAGGCGGTTGCGGTTGTTTCGCCGTTGGGCTGGACCTTTGCGGCAATGCCTTCGCGGAAAGCCTCAATCAACGGCAATAATTGCGCGTTCTCCGCGAACCAGGTTCCTGTGTCAGGATTGTAGTAGAAGGAACCGTTCTTTCCCTGCGCGGCCGTGAGAACTTCGGGCTTGTTGCCATCAAGCTGCACCATCGGCGCGCCGTCCTTTGTCGAGAACTTTACTTCGTGCTCTTGGCCGTCCGGAGTCGTTATCTTGAAGCCGTCCGGCGTCTGGGTAATGGAGCCAGTGTAGTCGGTGACTTTTCCGGTTTCCTTGTCGATTACGCGCAAATGGTCAACGCAGTTTCCTGAATCATCCGGCTCGGAGGAAATCACGAACCTTTGCGTGGGTGTTTCGAATACGCTGAACGGGCCCATGTGCTTGAGCGACTTGTTGAAATTGTCAACCTTGCCAATCTGGAGGTCCGAAGCCAAATCAGGAATGAGTTCGAAGTCAACCACCGGCTCTTCGCACAGCGTCTGGGGATTGGTTTCCCTGTCCAAATCTGTTTTCAGGCCCTTCACGAGGTCCTTGCTTAGGATTCCGTCCTGGCTGTGCCTGAGCCAGGTTAGGAAGCAGCCGTTTGGCTTCACTACAATTGTCCCGTTTGCAAACTGGAGGCTCACAAGCGTTCCTAAATCAGTTGAACCGTCATTCGAGGAACTCAGGTTGACATCTTTATTTGCGAGCACAAACACTTTCTGGTTCGCGCCCTCCGCGATTTTTCTTGGGACGCCCTCGGCAACAATCCTGTCGCCCATTGGCTTTACGTTCGGATGCGTGCTAGTTACAATGACCTCGAGGCTGCCGAATGCGTCGTTCAGCTTGTCGGTCTGTAGCGGCAGCCCTGTTTGTTCCAGGACGCCTTGTTTTATGCAGTCGAGGAACTGCTGGTTCAGAACCCTGACGTCGCCGTTCGCGCTGATTTCAAGCGCAACATCGGTTGTGTTCTGGATGCACGTTTCGGTTAAAGTGTGGGGTATTTCTATTGCGGGTATGCCGAGGTTGGTTGAAGCCATTCTCACATTATCGGGCGACTGCACTATGGGAACGCCGTCCCTCGTGATTTCGCCCTTCTTGAAGTCAATGCCGACGTTGGTGCCGTTGGTTCCGCGGACTTCCTGGCTGCCCTCCTGCCTGTATGACGCGGGAGTCATGTCACATCCCTTTCCGCACCAGAAGTAGAACAGTGTTTTGGAATCGAGCTGCCCTGAATTGAGGCCGTTCATTTTCATTGTTGCCTGCACAATGTCATTGTCCTTCGCGTCTTTCGAGAACTTTTCGAATTCGTCGCCAAGCTCCTTCACGGCTTTTTTGGTTGTGGTGTTGGCATCCGACTCGAAAGTGTCAATGACATTCTTTTTGAGCTCATCAACCAGGTTTGAAACCTTTTCGCTTGAAAGCACGGTTGTGTTGGTTTGCTTGTCCTGCACCTCTTTTGTGGGCACGAAGTAATGCGCGTAATAGCCCTCGTCAACATCAACGCATTCATGCAGCTGCGGCGCAATTGAAAGCTGTATTGCGGCGGTGCTGAATATTCCCGCCCAGAAGAACGTGCCGTATGTGATTGATTCGAGGCCTGAGAGCACGCCGCCAATCCTCCCCTTTTCCTTCACGGCTTCCGGCAGGTACTTGCCGAACTCTACGCCATAGAACTGCAGCTGGTCAACGGCTTCCTTGCACGTCTTTTGCTGTACTCCGGAGGCGTCCTCCTTGTGGTTGATAGCATCAACGAGGTTTATTGGCTCGCCCTTGGCCTGGCCGCTCTGTCCCTCGAGGTTCATGTGCCCCACAAACGTTATGAGGGTCTGGCCCTGCTTTTTCGCGGTTTCTGTCTTCGTGTCCTCGAGGATGTAGGAAACCAGCTTCTGGTCATTCACAAAGAAGAATGGCCTGAAGTTCGTGAGGTCATCGCTCCTTATGACGACGCTGCAGTTTGCGCATTCCTCCGGGCCAGTGAGGTAGAACGCCAGGTCTTCTGTCTCGTTGCGCAGCTGGTTTTTCGTGAGCGAATCGTAAAGGTTCCTTAGGGGGTTGAATTTTTCCGAGACCGCATCAAGAACAACCTTCCAGGGAAGCTTGTTGAGAACCTGCACAAACAAATCTCCCTGGTCGGAGCCTTCATTGGCGAAGAAGTCTATGTACGAGTAATCGTAAACATTTTCCGAGCCGTGCGTGAATTTCAAGTCATGCCAGGTGTCCGGCAACTGGTACTGGCTGATGCTTTCGACGCCGAAGCCTTTCTTCGCCCACCAATAGCCGAAGGGAAGCGCAGTCCATTTCGCGCCGCCCTGTATGGTGAAGTAGCTCCTAACGAGTTCGTCTTCCTGCGCCAGGAGCTTGTCAAGGGCGTTCCAGTATCTCCTTGAGTTCCAGTTCCTTTCGCGGATGGTGTCAATCATTGTGTCTATGTTGGTTGAAGGCATGTATGCCGCCTGCCTCGTCCTCGCATTGGTAATCCTCTGCGCAAGGTCCGCAGGAGTAAGCTCGAATGTTTCTTTCCAGTTTCCCTCGAACAGCTGCGGGTTGGCGCCGAGCCTGCTTTGTATGGTGCTGACTGAAGCCTGGTCGAGGCGCATGAATTCGCCGTAGTCCGTTCCGACGAAAGTGTCTCGCCTTGTTCCGCCGGACTTTGCCACGGCCCCAAGGTTGCTGTAGGAAAGTCCCCTGTATGGCTGTGCAGTGTCCTTGTCAAATGCGTAAAGCACAATGTTGCCGCCCCTTGTTTGGTAAGCGCTGCCGTACTCCGCGAGCTTGCCTTCGAAGTCCTCGAATGTGCCGTCCTGGTAGAATTTTTTCAGGATGCGCTGGAAGTTCCTGTGGTCCGTGAACAAATCAACGACATCCGAGGTGCCGTCAGGAAGTATCTGCTTGACTCCCTTGTTGTACATGCCGACATTTGGGTAGCGCGCAATCCACTCAATCGCGTCAGCGCCAAGCCCGCTTTCGTCCAGCGACTGGTCAAGGTAATGCGCAAATTCCCTTCCGTAATCAATTAATTTCTGCTTGGTAACCGGGTTTTGCGGCCCGAGTTCAGCGAGGGCTGTTTTGTAGACTAATTGGGCCTCGTCCACCCTTGCCTGTCCAGCCCTTACTATCGCGCGCATGTCAACCAGATACTTCAGGAAGTCCGCCCTTTCCTCCGCGCTTTTCATGCTGTCAATGAACCCGCCCTTGTCCAGCTGTTTTCCCCAGAAGGTCTGGAATGTTTCGGTCTTCATAAGCTCGTAACCGGAACCGTCCGAATGGCCTGTGACCATTTCCTGGTGGAATTTTTTCCAGCTGGGGTACTTGTTGAGCTTGTTCTTGACGCTTGCAGCCCTCACTTTCTGCAGGAACGAGTCCTCGTTAATGAATTCCTTCCTGAAGCGGTCCAGGAACTTTTGGTATTCTTCCCTTA
Organism: Candidatus Iainarchaeum andersonii SCGC AAA011-E11; assembly: GCA_000402355.1. Lineage (GTDB taxonomy): Archaea > Iainarchaeota > Iainarchaeia > Iainarchaeales > Iainarchaeaceae > Iainarchaeum > Iainarchaeum andersonii. The sequence goes on along the minus strand of AQRS01000042.1, from coordinate 65,147 downwards.
CTCCGGAGAGGAAGCCGCGCCTGCCTGTCCAGCCGAAAAGCCTTTTGGTCTGGTACAATAGGCTCGGGCCGAAGGTGCTGACAACCATCTCGCTTGACATCCAGCTGTTGAAGTACTTGTCGAACATCGAGTAAGTGCTTATTACGCAGCTCGAGTTGTTGCAGTTCGTCTGCATGCGCGCGTCGAAATATTCCGTGAGAATCGAGTTCGGAATCAAGGTTGTTTCGAGGCGCTCCGCGGTCTTTATCTGCGTCTGGCCGCCGTCGGTTTCAATTGCGGCGCGCAGGGCGTCGTTCTGTTCTTTGGAGAACTGGCTCAGGTTTTCGTTGCCGTCGAACCACGAATCATAAATGTCGCCGAAAGCCTCTCGCACTGGCTTCGTGTCGGCAACAATGCCCACTCCGGAATTTCTCCTTGTGAGGTTCGGCCCTGTGAGTGAACATTCAGGGGAACCGAAGTTTTCGCATCTTCCCGTGCGCAGGGAATCCGTGAGAACCACTCCGAACGCGAACGGGCCGTTGATGTACATGTTCAGGAACTGCGAGATTTCCTGTGGCTTGAATTTTTGATTCGGGATTTCGGTTTTCACGGCGGAGTTCTCGTCCTCCGGATCAACCAGAATAATCTCCTTGTTTGCGAGGCTGTCGCGGTTCTCATTCTTTTCAGTTTGGCCGGCGATTTCCTTTCCGGTGTAGCCGTCCTTCAGGAGGTCGAGGATGTTCTGTGTTTCGTTCGGCTTGAGTTCGGAACTTGCGCACATGAACTCGTTCACCCGCGGAACCCCGTTGGCTGCAGCTGTCTGCGGGTTAATCAGGCCCGCTTCTCGCGCCGCGGTTTCCTGAGGGGTTTCGGTAAGAGTCCTCGGGTCCTGTGTTCCGGAAGTGGTTTGTGCATCGGCAAAAGAAGCCTTCTGCAATGGCTGTGTTGCATCGGCAAGTACAGGGAAAAGCATCAGGTAAACAATGAAAATGGAATAAACCTGCCGCATGGAAAAAACCCGCAATATATATTGCTTTATTGTTAAGTTAAAGGCTTCTGGGCATATTTATTTGTTTCTTTGAACATGCCGTCAACGGGCAAAGTGTTGACAAATGAAACGATGCAGGCTTTTTCTCCCTGTCAACACTTTGAAAGAAATCCGGGCAAAACTTCCTTGCAGAACACAAGTTCTGCGAGGCCTCGCAGAATCCAGAGATTCTGCAAGGCGCCATGAATGGCGAGGATTTCTTTTGGGTTGTTAAAGGGCAGGAAGCCAAAAACTACTTGATTCCGTAGTACAGGAAATACAGGAACCCCGGCAAAAGCCACGGCACAATGAAGATTATGGCTGCGCTGGCAACAGCCACAGAAATGTAGGTTGCTATAAGCAGCTTGAGCCATGCGGGCTGTTTTCCGAGCTTTTTTGAAACATACTCGTGGATGAACGCGCCCACGAATTCAAGCGGCAGAAGTATCAGCGAAGCAACCACGGCAACCACGAAAACCCAGAGGGCGCCGAAAACAAATCCAACAACCAGGCCGGCGAGCGAGGGCGCGAAGGGCGAGGGAATTTCCCCGACATTGGACTGCTGCAAAGCAGCCAGGTACGGGATAAAATACGCGAAGAGCAGGATAAAGTACATCACGATTATTGTCGAGGCAAGTAAAGTTGCAATCCAGCTCCGCTTTGTTTCCTTCTCTATTTTTTTCCTGATTCCCGAGGCGAATAGCACGGCCAAAAAAACCGGAATAGTCGGAACAATCGAGCCGCGCAGTATGTCAAGCACGGAAAGGAAAAGGTCTGTTATTGCCTCGAAAACCATGCAGAAATATAGGGTTTTGTAATATAAATAATTTTAGTGCGCGTTTTTTCGGCAAAAATAACTTTTATTAACCCAAAAAAACATGTGTTGTGGCATGGCTTTCGCTTCTATTCTGGCCGGTGTGGGGCTTTCGCTTTACGTGCTTTTGGGCTCGGCCACGTGGGGATACATTCTGCTCAGGGTCGGGTGGCCGAACATCCGCTCGATAGACCTCGAGTACAAGAGCGGCGCCAGCATCGCAATCGGCGCTTTTGTGAGCATAATGATTGTGCTTGTCAGCGCGGCAATTGCTTTCCTTAATCTCGCGGACCTCGGCTTTGAGCAGCTTATCCTTGTGAACACAATCCTCATTTTCCTGATTGCAATCGCGATTCTCACCGTAAAGAGGAAATTCATGTCCACAAAAAAGGTAAACGTGGGGGTTCCGAAGCGCGTGGTTTCCGCAAACATCGCGGCGAAAAAGGCAGTGGAGAAACTCCCTGAAAACAGCTACACAAAAGTGAACAGCATGAGCGAGGAAAAGGCGAATCGGCTGAGGGAGAAGCTCAGGGAAAAAATCGGACCATCGGAAAAAATTCCTGATGCGGTTCCTGTTGCGCCTGTCCTGGCTGCAAAAAAAGAGGAAGTTAAGGTTACGCGGAGCGGGAAAGAAGATGACAAAAGGAGGGATGCCATTGAGGACATAATCAGCAGGCTCGAGAAGAAGCAGGCCGAGGAAAAGTCAAGCGTAATGGAAACCAGAAACCAGAGCGAGAAAAAAGTTGATGAGTCCAAGGAATTCATCAGGCAGAACCTCATGAAGGAAGTCGGATTGGCGGGAGAAAACAAGGGGCTCAAGGAGCTCGAGGAAAAGCAGAAGGAACTCGAGGAAAAAAAGGATGGAACGGAGGCAAAGGAGCAGGCCATGCCGAAATCCATGAAGGCCCTCAAGGAACTGCTTAAGGAAGGCGAGGGCAATGGCTGATGAAACCCCGAGGAGAATGAGGCGTTTCAACAGGGAAAGCGGCAATAAGCCGAGCGAACAGGAAGTGAAGAGCAAGAGCACTGAAATCGCCTTGAAGGAGATTGACAGTTTCAGGGAGGAAAAGTCGCGCTATCCGGACAGGAAGGAGATTGAGGAAATAAGCGACAATGTTTTCACGCAGCTCCGCGATGAAATGCGCAAGGGGCAATTGAATGAAAATGCGCAGCAGGCCGATTCTGGGGGAACGCCGAAAGGCAGGGAACCCACTATCGCGGAAAAAAGGATGCTGAGGAGAAAGGGCAAGCTCGAGGAAAAGGGCGGGAAAAAAGAACCACAGAATACCCAAAAGGCGCAGGCCAAGGATGCCGGCGAGGAACCCGAGGAAGATGACACTGCAATGGAAATGCCATCCTTCGGGGATGAGAAAATTCCTGACTTGGCAAGCGAAGAGGAGAACGAGTCGCAGATAAAGGAACTCAGCAGCCTTGACGAGCTTTCTTCGCTCGAGGATAGCATCGAGGGCAATGACATTGACTTGGTTGACAAGGAAGTCGAAACCGACAAGACAAAATGCCCGAAATGCGGGAACCACACGAAGCAGATTGTTTACTGCGTGAATTGTGCTCAAGGGTTCTGCGACCACTGCGCGAAAAGCATTGAGGTTCAGCAGGACACGGTCAAGTACACCTGCCCGAAATGCGGCGCGGGCTTCAAAAAAAGGAAAGTTTCCTATGTATGATTTCTCAGGCTTTCAACCTTCACGCAATCCCAGCCGCCCTCAAGCACGGCAGAATCATTTGAGTAGAACAGCCCCGAGTTTCTTTCTTCTGTTCTACCGAGCCACACCGCATCCCACCTGACCAAATAGGCCTGCGCCTTGAAGTCGTCGAAGCTGCCACGCGAACTTTCCTTCACGAGCTTTATGGAGGAAGCGGCCTGTGAAGTCGGGCCCACATTGGTCAAAAGGCGCGTGAGCTTTGCAAAAAAGGCGTCATAATCCGGCTCGAACCTGTAATCCGAATCCTGAACGGGTTTCACTCCGCAGAAATAATCAATGTGCGGCGGGTCGCCGGGCGAGTAAATGTAGTACCTCCCGGGGTTGAAAGGGCCTTCCTTTTTGAAGTTTGTGAGGTGGATAAAAAAGTAAACGAGCTTTTTGTCGTTCGGAATGGTTATGTAAAACGCGTAATCCGCCGAGTCCGAAATCGGCGCGAGAATCGAGGTTATGGTGTCCGCCAACACCAGCTTTTCCCTGTCGCCGATGACCTGGTCGTCTGAATAATCCTCCTTCAGTATGGCCAGGAGAAAGTCTATTTCCGCGTCCCTGTCGTAAATGCTCTGCGAGGAATCTCTCGGGGTGGAACTGTAGAGTATTGTTTTGAGCGCATTTGTCGCGAAGGTCGTGCTGTACTCGTCGTTTATCTTCTGCTTGACGGAGTTGCCGTAATTGTTCGCGAACCCGAAAAGGAATACCGAAAGCACTGTGATTATCATGAGGAAGTAAAGCGCATCCGTTATTGCCGCCTGCCCCTTCGAATTCATTTCCAGGCCACCACGTACAAGTGCATCGGCTTCACCACTTTATTGTCCTCGACAACTATCGGGTAAATCCTGGAGACGAACTGAAGGTCGGCGGCTTCCTTCAGTGTTATGATGTCACTGAATTTTTTCGGCGGGGGGTCAACCCCGGTTACGTTCGTGCAGTAAAAGGTTTGCCCCTCGCCGTTCGTGAAAAAGCCTGTGTCGAAAATGTTTTTTGCCTCCCCAACATCGGATGCATCAGTGCTGTTCGGCATTGTTTCGTCGCTTGAAATCGCGCCGACAAAATTCAGTGGTGAAACGCCTACCTGCGAGCACAAAGCCGCGAAGTTCTGGTAGCTGAAAATGTAGCTGTTGGACTGAAGCACGCGTGAAATCCTCATCAATGCAATGTCATGGTCGAATTCCGCATTGCGCGCATCAAAGGCGTTGAACGTAACCGAGAAAGTGGAGAAGAATATCACCAAGCCCACGAGCAATGGTATGAGCGAAGGCAAATCGTCCCCGATTGGGCCGATGAATCCTTTTGCTAGCATCTGAAGCCACCGCCCGCATCCGGCTGCTCGGGATGCACCATGTTGCCGACAAAGGTTTTGTTCGCGAGGCAGGTCGCGGAATTGCATGCAATGATGTAAAGCTTTGGCCACCCCTCATCAACCTCCTTGATGAACTCGACGGAATTGAAAGGGATCTGCGCCTGCGGGTCAACATAAAGCTCGTCCTGCTCCTGTATCGCGTCTTCATAAGTGGTTCCGCTATAAGTTTGCGAGTAGAGGTGGATTTCCGCTTCGGTCCTGAAGCTGTCCGCGGCAATGGCCTTTGCACTGTAACTCGAGTCCCCGTATTGGTTCTTTATTTCCGTTCTCGGGTAAACGGAAAAAACCACGACATTGACAGGTTCCCCGGAAACGCTGTTCTGCGGAATCACCACAGTTTTCGAAATTTTCAGGACGTAGTAATAGCCGCTTCCCGCAACCATTATCTCGTTGTCAAGAACATACCGGTCGCTGAAACAGTAGTTCGGGGATGAAACCAATGCAAAAGATTTTTCCGCAATCCTCGAAGCCACTGCACCCGCTTCATTAACCTTGGTTATGTCCATGAGGCCGAATGTGAAAAAGCCAACTATCGCAAAGATTGCGGTAACCAGAATGAGGAGGTTCATTTTGCTCAGAATGAAGTCAAGCATTATTCACACCTTCCTTTTGTACGCGCAAACCACGGGCGCGTTACTGAAGAGGTTGAACTGCCTGACGAGGGTGTACTGGCCCGGCTCTATCCCTGATTCAGTGCTTTTCCACTCTGAAACCGTGTAGCGTTCCGAGCCGCCTTCAAGCACTTCAATCGGGCAGGAATCCGCGTTCGGAAAAACCGTGGCCGAAGAAATCCTGAGGCATTTCGTGCTCGTGAATTCGGGCGAAGAAAACTGGAGCACGGTGCATTGGGAGAGGCTTCCGCCGCAGTAATACGAGCAGAAGTCGCGCTCGTCGCGCTCTATTATTTTCAGCCTGCTTTGCTCCTCGCTGAAGCATCCCGGCAATTCAAAAGAAACATTTGCCTTTGATTTGTCTTTCACGACCTGCTCTATGCCGGCCTTTATCTGCTCGAGGTTCTGCTCCAAGTTACCGCGACAGGTTTGCGTGTTCAGCGCGTTGAGCGCGTTGAAGCCGATTATTATGACAAACGTCATTACAATAATCGCTATCAGGAGCTCGAACGGCGCGGATTCCTGGCCCCTGGAGGAAAGCACGCGATTTTTCCGTTCTTTCAGGAAACGAAAAACCTGCTCTGAAAGGTTTGGCAAAGCCATGAATCAAAGTAGGAAAAAGTAGTATTTAAAGTTACACAATTTGAATTTGCAGGGAATTACTTGTTGATTATCGGCTCGGTTTTGATTATGTCCTGGCTCTGCCTGAACATGGGCTTAATCAGGGCAATGACCAATATTGCGGCAATGGCGAAAACAACGAGCAGGTAAACCGAGTTCCACTCGCTCTGGCTTCGCTCCTCAAGCAGGAGTTTTTTCAGGCTCATAATAAGGAAGATGGGGTGGAAAGTAGTATTAAATTTTATTGGTCGGATATAATCGCGACGAGGCACACTTTGCTGGTGCTTCCACTGCCGAACTTGTCGCTGCAATCATCCGTGCTGATGTCATCGGAATAACCGTAATCCTCAAGTGTCTGGTCCAGCTCCCCTGACCTGTCGCAAACAACAAGAAGCTTTGTGGTCTGGGAGAAACCGCCCTTGTACTGCACGAGTTGCCCTTCGCCGCCGCCCAAATTCCACACGGTGTCATTCCCGAAACTTGGGGCGCTGTTCCCGAGAACGATGCATACCTGGTCAGGTGCGAGGCCGCCGGATTTATCCGCGATTGTCCTCGCATTGAGGCTTGACTGCTGGCCAAACGTTACCGAAGAAGTGAGCTTAACCAGGCCCACGTCATTAACCTGGCTCTTTACGGCGTTGGCGGCAACCTCGTTGGGGTCATCCCCGCCGAGAGGCGGAATTATTCTGAGCACCTGCAGAAGGATAATCAATATCGCGCCCGCTACCACAGCCGCAATAAGCAGCTGGAAAACGCTGTTTGCCTGTCCCTTATGGTTCATGCGAGTCAGTAAACGTAATGAAATAAGACATATATAAATGTTTCAGCAGTTGTGGAACAATTGAACAGGCCTCAGGAAGCAATCAGCAGGGATTTTAGCCAGTTGAAAAAGTTGGGTGTTGTGAGTTTAAAACGCGTGAAGCAAACAGTCTATGCAATGCCTGCCTGCTCAAGCATTAAAATCAAAATCTGCTGGAATATTGATTCAGCGAGGAGAAAAACGCTGCAATCCTTTCTTCGAACGCTTGAACTTTATCCTGTTGTGTAGTAGTAGTTTTTCTCCGGGCAAAAGCCCTTCCTTTAGCGGAACATACTTTCCAAGCACTCTTTCCTTGTTTGGCAGGTTGTAGAATTTTCCAGCAAGCCTTTGCAAGTACTTTCTATCCCCAAAGATTGGCAAAGCCCCTTTTTGCATAGCATATCCAGCAGGCCATTTTTGAACAATACGATCTTTTCCAGGATTTCCGAAAGTTTTAGTGTCAACAACAAAGAAGTCTATATTGTGTTCTCCACCAGTTGCAGCGCATTTGCGAAATATGCGTTCTGCCGTTGGAAAGTGAAAGTAGTGGTCTGGGTTTTTAACAATAACTACAATGTCGATGTCTGACCTTGGATTTGCCATGTTTGCTGCAACGCTTCCGGTAACAAAAACAGCTTTCAAGTCTTTTCCCAAATCAGCAGCCAAAGCCCTTGCAAATTCTTTTGCAATCCTAAACTTTCTCCTTGAAGGAGTTACCTTGTGAGCCATTAGAACAATTTTGGTTATTAAAATTTTTTAATAGGAATACTCAATATGCCTGAAAAAGCAATGCTTTGGACTGAAAAGTTTGCTCCGCAAAAATTTTCCGAGATTGTGGGAAATCCTTCAGCAGTTGCTGCCGTAAAAAAGTGGAGTGATGGCTGGAAGAATGGAGTAAAGCAAAAGCCATTGTTGTTTTTTGGAAACACTGGCTTGGGAAAAACCCTGTTGGCTGAAATCACTGCAAAGGAAAACTGCTGGCAATTGTTTGAATTGAATGCCGGCGACTTAGGACCAAGGATGTCATTGAAAGAGTTGCAGGAGCTGCAGCGTGCAATTCTATTGTCTTTCCTGCCTCAAACACTGCGTGAGGCAATTCCACTGTCTTGTTTTTTTGCCTCAGCCTATCGGTTCGCCGAAGCCTATTTCGCAGGCAATTTCGCAGCCGCTTGGAACCGCGATTGCGGGGCTTTCCTGGCTGTTTGTTTCGCACTTCACGAAAACGTCGGTCTTCAGCTTTTCCTTTACAGTGACTATGCCGTCTCCCAGGGAAATTCCCGAGGAATCATTGCCCGCAAATTCAACGCAGTCCTCGCCGATGCCCATCTGCAGAGCGAGTGCGCGCGAAGTGAAGGCTTCGCCGCGCCGGAAAACCACGCCCTCAATCATGAGTGATTCGCCGTTCGGCTGGTCAACCGCATTCGAGAGCCCGCTGAAAAACCTCTGCCTGCTCACGTCAATTGTCAGGTTGTCGAAATAATTTATTGCGCCAACGATTATCACGAGAATGAGGAGCGCTATTATCGCGCCTATGAGGAGCCTGTAGACCTCGAAGGCCTGCGCATTGGAATTCATGCGCCCGTGCCTCCCGTGGCAAGCAGGAGGTTGGATATCAGCATGCTCAAAACAAATATTGTGATTGCAATGGGCATGAACTTCGCGATGTTGATTTTCACGAGCAAATCATTGTCTTCCTCTATTTTTGTGGTGAAGTAACCCAGAATGAAGACTAGCTCGACTATGTACAGCGCTACAATGATTATGAACTGCGTTGGCGAGGCGATTCCGGCTATTGCCTCGGAGGAAACCAGGCCCGAAACGCTCAGCCCGGAAAACGAGCTTCCAGAAGCAGCGAGCGCGCTGCTTGAGGCGGCCGAAGACGCTCCTTGAGACGCAATGGATGAAATGGTGACAATCACTATTCTCTGGAGGCTCGTGGTTATTCCAAGGACTATGGGCGCAATGAAAATCGTCATTGTCTTCATCGTGCCTGTTATATCAGAAACAAGGATTTTCAGTGTTTCGTTGACTTTCTCGGAGTTGCGCAATTGGATTGAAAGCGAAATCATTGTTCTGGCGGCAACATTGACCCCGAGCTGGACCGAGTCAATCAGCATCTTCATTGAGCCGCGGATTATGTTTGAGGGGATTTTTGAAACCGAGCCATAATCCTTGTCAAAGACCGCGGACTCGAGCGGCATGCCTAGGAGGTTTATGTTGTCAAGGGTTCTCGCGAAAATTGTTTTCGAGACCTTTGCATCAGGCAGGAATTCCTGCACATGCTTCAATGCAACCTCGACGGGCTTGTTCTCGCCCATCCTCGAGGCAAGCACGTAAAGCGAGTCCTTGAATTCGGACTCCATTTCCTGGACATCTTCCTGCGCCTTTTTCTTGTAGATGCTGGAGTAGAAAAGAAGCACGTAAAGCACCAGGGAAAAGGTTATGAGCAGGCCAAAAACGAGCTTGTAAGGCGCGACGTCGTTCCGGCTCTGCGAAAAGAATATCTGCTCCTCCGCAAGAACATCCTTTTTAACGGTCTCGATTATTTTCTGCCTGTCCTCATCGGTTTCAGCGCCCGGAAGGCGCTGGCCCAGCAGTTGCCCGTACCTCAAGCCGGTTTCATCCAATGCGAAGTAACTCGGGTTTCTTCCCGCCGCAACAAGAACCTGCTCCTTTGACTTGTCAGGCGCCACAAGAGGCTTGTACTTTTGTTCATCCAGGCCAAGCGCGCCATAAAGGCTTTTGGGCGGAATCCCTTGTGTAGAGACAACGAAACACGAAACCAAGCCGAGCACGGCTATTGCCGCTGCAATGAACCTGATGTCCACAAATGTGCCCCCGATTCTTGCCTTCCACTTTGGGGGAAGCCCGGGGTAATTGTCCGGAATCACGGGAGCCTCATAAGTCGGCGGCTTGTTCTGGATCAGGCTGTAGGCAAACGCAATCGTCACCAATGGAATTATGATGTTGTAAATCAGGAAAAGCACGAGGGGGTTTGCGAGCGGCGCGCCGGAAAACGAGCTGCCGACGGGAAGAATTATTATGAGGAGCAAAGGCAGGAGAATCCCGATGTAGAAGAGCAGCGTGCTCGGCTGTGAGAGGTTGCGGGCGTACTGCTCCATTTTGGAGCGGATGCTCTCAAGCATTTCCGTCATTGTCTGGTCAAGCAGCGCGTATCTTTTCGCTTCCGTGTTTTCGATTACTGATGCGCGTATCCTCATGAGCGCGCGCTTGAATTCCTCGCTGTGCTTTCCCCAGCGGTAAGCCAAGGCGTCAAGGCCTTCCGAAATAGAATTGTGGACGCCAATCTGGACCTCCCAAATCAGGTTCTTGAAGTCGTCCGCGATTTTTCCCCTGCCGTGCTCCGCGGCAAACTCGATCGCCTTCTCGAGGTTCGGCACGAGCTTTATGGACATAATCATGTAGCCCATCATTTCGGGAACATAAGTGAGCGCTTTTGTCTGTTCGCGCTTCGCCTCAATCTGCGGGTACATCTGGAAATAATAAATCACTGCGGAAGCAACGAGAAGAAAAGGCATGAAGGAAAAAATGAGCGCTGTTACCCCGCCGCCCGTGAGCAGCGCAACCACGTCAATCAATGGAGTGAAGAGCACAACCATGCCGGCAAGAAACGCCAATCCGAGCGAAACAACCAGCACGATTTTTGCGGCCGCGGTGTATTCCTCAGCCGTAAGTTTCCAGCCCAAAAAATCCATTGCGGATTTGTTCTCGGCGGTTAAAATGCCGCCGTTCCCGAATGAAGGGGAGTACGCGTGGAGGCGCCTGCACAGCCTCACAAACGGGTGCTCGATTTTTTTTTCGAGCTTCCTCTCGCCTTCCTCGAAGTCCTTTGAAGAAACAGTTATTTTTTCGTAGAGCTCGCCGATGCTCGCGGTCTGCCTCTCTTCCCCTGAAAACTCGCGCCCTGAAGGCATTATGTGTGCCTCCTCTTTATGCGCTTCACAAGGTAATTTTTTACCCAGTTTTTCCACTCGCCCAAAACGTCGTTGTAGTCAACGGAACCGTATTCCTCCAATTGGTCTTCCTTCAAAAGCATGAGCTTGTTGTTCGCGGCAACGGTGTTTTCGGCTTCAAGCAGCTCCGGCAGCTTAAGCTGGTTCTTGAGCTCTACCAGATACCCTTTTGATTCGCCGTTCATGCGTATGCTTTTCCATATCTGGTCTATTGTAAGGCCGGACATGCCGCTGATTTTCGAGAAAATGTTGCTTTCCTTGAGGTTGTCCTCAAGCAGCTCGAGATTGTCCTTTTTCGCGTCATAAGTCATCAGGTCAAGAAGGCCGCCCTCGCGTTCGGGGTCTGTTATCCAGTGCTTCTTCACTTCCGTTACTTGGACAATGCGGCGGTGCCTCTCGAGGCTTCCCTTGAACCTTATGGGGCGCGCAACAACAACGATATCGGTTGCCTTGAACGAAGTATTGGGGACCTCCAAATCATTCACAACGCGGTCCCACACGCTGTAGGCACTATCACCATGAATTGTGCCCATTACAATGTTTCCCGCGGCGCCGACACGCATCGCCTCGTACAAAACTTTTGCTTCCTTGCTCCTTACCTCGCCGACAATGAGGGCGGAATCGCCGAGCCTCAAAGCGGTTCGGAGCGCTTCTTCAGGTGCGATTTCACTGTCGTTTTCGCGCGCCCCGATGGGAGACCTTGTCTTGAGCCTCTGGATGTTGAAGCCGATGCTCTTCAGGTAGTTTCCCGGCAGCTCAAGCGTGTCCTCCTGGACTATTATGCGGGAGTTCTGTGAAATCTCAAGCATTAGGCTGCTCATCAGCGAAGTTTTTCCGGAACCCCTTGAACCGGTAACGAGCATTGTTGCCTGCTGGTCAACGAAGAAGGAAAGCAGGCCGGCTGCAAGCGGGGGCAAATATTTGACGTCCACGAACTGTGCGAGCGTCCATGGCGTTGTCTTGTGCAGCCTGAACGCAAACGCGGTTCCGTCGGGCGCAAGGGGAGGGCCTATTGCCGCAACCCTTGTTTCAAGGTCGGGCAAATCAAAGTCAAGCACCGGATGGGCCTCATCAAAAGGCCTTCCGGACATTGCCCTGAGTTTTGAGGAAAACGAATCCGCCTCTTCCTGCGTGTAAATTATGTTGGTCTGGCACTGCCCGAACTCCGAATGCACCAAATAAATCCTTTTGTCCCCGATCGGCGAGTCGATGTAAATGTCCGTAATCCTCCTGTCAGAGAGAAGGATTTCCAGGACCCCATAACCGACTGTGTAGCGCGCGACAATCTGGCTCAAATCAATTATTTCGTCGTTGGTTATTGAAATGTTTTCGTGCTTCGCAATGTCCCTTATTGTTGACTGGTAAATCCTTTCGAAATAGCGCCTGCTTTTCGCGACCTCTGAAAGTGACGCGCGGCCGGGCTTGTAGGTTGCGACTGTTTCCTTTGTTTTGCTGAGCAAAAAATATTTTTCCGGGAACAAAGAGTATTCGGGCAGGTTGACGAAGTAGAGCTTTTCAACCTTGTTCGGGTGCTTGAATATCTGCACGGTTGCGTCCTTGACCGAGTACTCGTCAAGAAGCTCGAGCTGCTCCTCCTCGCCGAAAACCAATCTTGAACCAATGAAGCTCGGCTTCACCTGCGCCTCGAAGAAGCTCCTGTACAATTCGTTCGTGTCCGGAACTTTCTCGAGCTTTGAAAGTATCACTTTCGATTTTTTTATGAGCTCTGTTGACTCGAACTTCTCCTTCACATGCATCAGTGTGCCGAGGAAAAGCTGGGTGCGCTGCTCCGCGGGAACCGAGTCAAGCCTCTGCCTTTCATTGCTTATCTGCTGAAGCAGCCGGATGTACGAGAGAATCGGGTCGAACAAAAGCTCGTCATGCGTTATGCGCACAATGATGTTGTGGCGTTCCCCAAAATCCTTTTCGGATTCCTTTTTCGGATCTCCCAAATGAGCGTAGCTCCAGATGTTTTCCACCTCAAACTTCTGGTACATGGAGGCGATTTCCGAGAGCATCTGCGTCTGCTTCTCATCGTAAACGCGCTCGTAAACTTCGGCAAGGACAACGATGTCCGCCTCGACTTCGGAAAGGACCTTCAGGACGTGGTAGCGCGCGTTCCTGTCATCGGCAATTGAAGGAGTATAGAAGGCGTCGCGCGCGTCAATAATGAGCATTCTCTTGCCGCCCTCGTCCTTCACGACATAAGGGCCTACTTCGAAACCTCCTATCTTCATTGCGCAAATCACCAATAGCCTGGTTCAACGACACCGTCAACGGAACCCTCGTAGGGGGTTGGGTTGTTTGAGAAATAGATGGGGATTCTTATTATTATACTTTTATATTAGCGCGCACGGCCTGGAAAAATTGGGCTTTGCGTTTTTTCGGAAACGGCTATTTTTTATTCGTGAACATGATACTTATTAGCGTAAAAGGCCGGTTGCATGGATTCTGTCGAGCTGATTTCAAATTCTTTCAATGCGTGGCGCCCAAATAAGGCGGCAATGAAATATTTTGCCATCCTGCTTTCCCTTCAGCTCCTCGTTTCAGCGGTTTCAATAATGGCGTACTCTTATTTTTTGGGGCAGGATTTTTTCAGCATCCCGTACATTGAAGATGCGCCCGCGCAGCAGCTGCAGGATAAGTATGCTGGGGTTAACCTCATGCTTTTTCCGCTTGCGGCAGCGGCAAGCATTGCGGCAGTTTACATTTACCTGCTGATAATCAGGGCGGCGCTGCGGCAGTTCGGGTTCAAAACGGGAAAATTTGATTCCAGGAAAAAGCTGCACTCTTACGTGCTCATAATTGCCTCTACCCTTGCGGGCGCCTTTTCGCTTTACGACAAAAAATTTTTGCTGCTCCCATTGGCGGCGGCTGCGCTTTCTTTTCTGCAGGGCACAGCACAGCAGTTTTCCGAAGCGCTCGCGAATTTCGTGAGCCTTGCCATACTCACGCTGCTGCTTGCTTATGTTTGCGTAACCATAAGGAATTTTGCGCGCCTGCTCATGGCTTTCCCGATATTTTTCACCGAGGAAAAGAACGTGCTCGAATCGCTTTCCGCGAGCTGGGAGGAAACAAGTGGAAAGGCAATGCGGGTCATTGTTCCGGCTGCGGGGCTTTTCGCTATTTTTGCGGTCGCGAACGTCACGCTTGTTTACGCTTTTTCCGAGCTCGGAAAACTCGCGGGAATTTACACGGGATTCATTGCACTCGCGGTGATACTGCCTACTCTGGTGAACGTTTTTATGGGCGCGATGTATGGGGTTGCGAACAATTATCTCGCGGTGCTTATTCACAAGGAACTGAAATGAGCCGCACATCAGGGGACGCAACCATGAAAAAAGCAAATGGCACGGAAATGTTTTCGCGGAAGGACGCTCTGCAGGCGGGAAAATTCATCGCCGCGATTGTCGTGCTTTTCCTTTTTTTCGGGTTCGTGTTCTCGCTTTTTCCATTGGAATGGTTCGAGGGGTTCTTTGCTTCCGCGACTCTCTGGTTCCTGAAATTGCTGGGCTTCAAAGGCGTTGTTGTTGCGGGGGAGCCTGTGCTCGTTTACCTTGATTCTTTTGCCGCGCCCCTCGGTTTCAGTTATTTGTGCACCGGCATTCTCGAATTAACCATCGTCTGGAGCGCGGTGCTCGCCAGCTTCGGAATTGATTTGAGGAAAAGGCTCATCGGGGTTGCCGCGGCGGCCATTGTATTGGTTGCTTTCAATTTTGCGCGCATAATCTCAAGCATTTTGATAATCGCGTGGCTCGGGCTTGACGCGGGCAATTTCTCGCATGACATTTTGTTCAGGGTTTTCCTGTTCGTGGTGATTGCCGGGTTTTATTACGTGTGGTTCGGCTGGGCAACAAAAAAAGCACACTGAAACCCCGAAATTACACCTTTCTTTTTGGTAAAGCTTTTTCTTTCCTTGTTAAAGGAAAGAAAAAGGTTTAATTACATTAATATATGAGTTTCGTTTTGTACTATTATTGGAGCATTAATCGGTTTACCGTACGGTGTAAAGAATGGGGATTTCCGAGTTTATTGGCGGCATTTACGCGGGCATTGAGGGGAAGTTTTACGCCGCAATGGATTTTCTGAGCGACAAGGGAGTGCCTGTTTATGCCGTCATTGATCCTTTGGAGAACCGCGGGATTCCCACTTTTCCGCTTGCAATAGCCGGCTTTCTAATAGTCGCATTCCTTTTGTACGGCTTTTTCTTCCTGCCCTCGCAACAGGCCACGATTGTGCTGTCAATCACGGATGACAGGGGCGCTACCCTAACGGGCGTTTCGCTCAGCGCGATCGATTCCCAGGGCAAGGCTATTGAATTGGGTTCAACCACTTTCCGCGATGGGCAGCGCATTCCTTTGAAGCTCGGAGTAGGCTCGAGAATCACTGTGCAGGCATCAAAGGACGGCTACGATTCTTTCACGCGCGAAGTTTATTTCAGCGGCGCGGAGCAGGCCGTTGAGCTCGAACTCAAGAAGCAGGTGAAAATAATCGAGGGCTCGCTGCGCCTCGCGGATTCCGCTACAGGAACACCTGTTTCGGACGCAAAAATTGTCGCAAGCTTTTCAGGAGGAAGCATACAGTGCTTTGAAAGCGCGACCGAGAACGGGTTTTATACCTGCCCGGGCGTAATTGAGGGCGACCAGACAACGCTGCAGATTACACAGGCGAACTTTGAGCAGAAAAATTTCACGACAACAATGCACAGTGATTCCCCGGATGAAGTCGAGCTTGTTGCGAAGGCAAGCGCATCCTCGGGAAAATCGAACCTCATTGTCAGGGTTTATGATTTTGATTCGAGGCAGCGCCTCGGGAACTTCACCCTCAAGGTTTACGATGCCAAGGACAACGAGCTCATAACCGAAACGACCGAAACCGACAATGACGGCGAGCAGGCGGAAAAAATTTCCAAGGGCGCCATTGTGCGGATTGTGGTGCAGAGAAGCGATTACCTGACTTACGATTCGGGGTTGGTTGAGGAAAACATTACCCTCAGGGATGTCGAAACCATAAAGGATTATTACCTCAAGCCCGGCAAGAACGCGCTTACTGTCGGCGTCATTGATGTTACGGGAAGGCCGCTGCCATCAATCAGCGTGAACCTCTACAACAGCCTCGGCGAACTCATTGGAACGCAGGACACCGGGCTCGCGGGCGAAGCCGTTTTCGAGAGCCTCTCGACGGAAACCATTTATTATGCAACCGCATGGCAGGACAAGTTCATTCCCGCAATTGAAACAATCAACCTGAATGCGAAGAACCGAACCAACCTCGTGCTTGAAAGGGCGACTGCGCAGAACTCCGGTTCGCTCACGGTTTACACTGTTGATGAAAAGAACAATGCAATGAACGGCGTTGCCATTAACTTTTCGGAACAGACAGACAAGAACGGAGTCATTCCGCTTGGAATCCCGACGCAAAAAAGCGATGCGACAGGGAAGCTTTCAATACTAGTTCCATTGAACAAGAGCATTCTTGTCACGGCAACGAAAAGCGGCCTGGAGGGCGAAGCAACAGTGAATGTGCAGGACACGTTCAACAACGAGGCATTCATTACAATGAGGAAGCCTTTCTCGCAGGTCGACCTCAAGGTGCTTGATGCCGCGGGAAAAGAGGTGAGCGGCGGTAAAGTGACGGTTGTTGCCGGAAAGGACCTGCTCTTCGAGGACAGTTACACTACAGGCGGCATTGTGTTCAACCCAAAGGAGAACAAGTATGTCACGGTCACTTATGAAGATGCTGAGGGAAAAACTTTTGACGAGGAAGTTTATGTCGAGGGCAAGGATGAGGTCAGCGTTTCTCCTGCCGGAAAAACAGGCGAAACTACTGCCCCTGATGTAGAGTTCCAGGGCGTGTTCAACATTGATGGTTCGCAGGCCCAGGGAATTTCCAAGGGCGTTGATTATTTCCTGAAGTTCAAGGCGGTGTTCGCGGAAGGGACAACGGACAACGGCTTCCATGTCCGCATGGGCGAGGACAGCGTTAATTTCGCGGACTCGCAGGACGCGGGCATAACCGGTTTTTCGGCGTCAGGAGCAAGCAGCTTTTACGCGAGAAGTTACTCGCCGCAGCCATCCCCTGGATTTGAAGCCCTTGATTACTCGAATTCGGGCTCCGAAGGCGCGTACAACAAGTGGCTCGAGCTTTACTTCAAGAGCGGCGGAGAAAAAATAATCAAGGTTCGCGTGAAGGCAAAGGAAACTTCCTCGAGTTCTGAAACCGAGGTTCATTACCGCGCGTGGAGCGCAATAGGCAGCACTGTTTACAGAAACCCGGAGGACTCTGAACTCGGAAAAAGCGTTTACTCGCAGAACAGGACATCGCTGTACGCGCAAACCAGCGCCGGGAAAATCAGGATACTTGAATCAAGCGCCTCATGCGCGAACGAATTGTGCGCGAGCTACAAATTCATAAGGAGCGGCGGCTCGGAATTCAGGCCGGATAATTTCAAGGCGGCATTGAACGAGATTTACGCTCTCGAAATAAATTTGAGCCCGGCGGACGCGCGCGACATTACGGTGAAGGCATCCACCTCGAAGACAAAGCCGAAAATCGCGTTCCAGGGCTATGGCATAGAGAATTTCTCCGATTTCCCGGACACGAACAGCTCCGACACCTCGATTCAGGTTGACCACGTTTCCGTTTTGCCGAAAGAATCCACATCCGTGAGGCTCTACTTCAAGACCAAGGAAAAGGAGAACTCCGGAATAACCCTGCAGCTCATTTCAGGCGAAACCATAATCAACGAGCAGTTCTACTTCGAGATTTTCAGGGAGCGCACAATGGTGCTCCGCACAACCCCTGAAAACGTTGTTTTCGGCGAGGACTTTTCAATAGGCCTCACTGGCGATGATTCACTGCCCGTGGAAAATGCGCAGATAAGGATTCAGAACGAGGCGGGCGATGACCTTGAAACAATCGGCGGCAACGGAGCCGTCGGAAAAGGCGCGAACGGAATGTACGCAATCAAGAACACATTCGGTTCCGGCACAATAAGATACGAAATCACCGCGCCGGAATTCAGGGCGCTCGACGGAACCATAAGCATAACCAAAACAGGAATGCTCTCCTTTGCGGATGCGCAGGTGTCCCTAATCATAAGGAAGGGCGAGAAGAATGTTGACAAGTTCATTGACCTCGTGAACAACTCCAAGCAGAACCTGAACAGCATCACTTTTACGGCCGAACCCATAGGCGCATTGCCTGACGGACTGGCAATTGAAATTTCGCCCCTTTCGGGTTTGCAGGCGGGCCAGACGCAGAGGATTTCGGTAAGCGCAAAATACACGGGCGAAAATGACAGCGCGCATGGAGCCGCAAGGATTATTGCGCGCGCAAAAACAGAGAGCGGCTTCAGTGTTGTCGCGGAAACGCGTGCGGTAATTGATTACAACCCGAAGATAAGTTCTGACTGCCTTGAGTTCAGCAAGGACAAGCTCGCGGTTTATGTTGCCTCGGGTTTCGAGGACCGCCCCTACTATGACAACAGGTATGGAACCCTTAATTCGACCGAACCGACGAGTTACTACAAGTACAACAATTTCTCGGCATCAACGACAGAAACTTTCACTGCAAAGCTCGCGAACAGGGCGGAGTGCCAGCTTGATCTGGAGCTGACGGCGCAGGTTGTTCCTCGCGGCCAGAAAACCGACGGCATTGAGGTTGACCCCGAGCAGATAAAGGTCTCGCCGCAGCTCTCGGAAACACAGGGAAACCGGACCGACACCGACGAGGTTACAATAAGCATTACGAACAAGCTCCTCAGGAACTATCCCGGAAAGCAGAAGTTCAGCTTTGACCTCGTTTACAAGGGAAGCGATTTCGAAAAGACCGTTTCTTTGGATGTTTACATCTGGAACCCGCGCTACGCGCTCCAGATGACAAACAATATCGAATTGTTTTTGGGCCCGAACGACCGCGGGCAATACGCGGCGCAGGTGCCCCTCTTCATAAGGAACGTCGGGGAAGCGGACATAGAAAATGTCGACATAAAGGTTTCGAGCGCGACCTCCCGCGGAAACGTGGACATAAGGATTGACCCGCCGTTCGCGATACAGTTCCTGAAAAAAGGGCAGGCGATTCTCCCGCCAAAAACAATTATTGCACAGGCCCTGCGCAACGAGAAGACCACTCTTGTGGACACGAAGGAGCTTGACGTTACGGGAGTAATCAATGGCACGACATTCAACTTCGGGCCAATCATTGTGACTTCGCACATTTCCGCGGAGGGCTGCCTCATCGCGGTCCCGGGAAACGTGAGTTACATCAGCACGAAGAGCGATGAAGGCGCGATCTCGCAAAGCATAAGCCTGCGCAACACCTGCGCGGAGCCTGTAAGGGTACGTGAAATCTCGCAGGCGCCATTGGGAAACAACAGGCTCTCGATAAGCCCCGCGGACATGATAATTGCGCCGGGCGCGGAAGCAAAGGCCGAACTCATACTTGAGAAGAAGGAGGATTTCCAGGGGCCGGCTGTCCCTGTTTACATAAAGGCGTTTTTGCCGAACAGCGGAACCGCAATAGAATCCACTCCAATCATTGTGGATGTGAAGCTCGGAAAATATGTCAAGGAAGGGACCGCGGCAACGGAGCGCGTCACATTGAATGTGTGTGGAGGCGGAACAATGGATGTCAGGTTCCCGATAATCGCGGCAGGAAACTCGCCGCTCTGCGACTCGAGTTACTGCGACGCGCAGCAACTCGCGGCTTATTTGGTGGACAGGATTGATTCAAAAATTACCGACGCGCAGAAGCAGATTCAGAGCAAGAGTTCCGAAATCCAGAATGCGTATTGTTCGCAGCAGGAGCTCGCGCGCGGCTACTGCTCTTTCGACGGCCTCGGCGTGAGGAAGGAAACTTTCTCCGTTTACATGGGCCAGGACAATTTAAGCACGGCGCTTTTGCAGAAAGCCATTGACAAGAAAACCGGCGTAATCAGGGACTTCAGGGCTGATTTCATCAGCGGGGACACGGGTGGCGAGTACCTCGGGGGCTACAGCAGGCAGGTTTTCCTGAACAGCAACTTCAGGGGATGCGGAAGATATACGATAACGCTCAATGGCTCTGTTGCGGTGCAGGGCGCGAGGCTCGTGCCAGAGCTCATGAACATGGTCGTTGACATTACGCCTGATTCAAGCGACGGGGGAAGCGTTCGCGAGGAAACGGAGCAGTGCCTCGCGCGCATACAGAACATCTCAAATTTCCTGCCGCGGGATGAGGGCCTCACGACATCGGAGAAATATAACTCGTGGCTCGGGGTCGTGCAGGCGCGCGATGAAAAGCTTGACGGCCTCGCAAAGGACGTTGCAAAAACATTGTTCGGTTCGGACCAAAGGGCGACGCAGAACGTTTCGGGCTCGAACACCTTGAAGCTTGATTTCGGGAACGAAGAGGGCTATATTGTCCGCGTTGAAATGGACAAGGTTATTTCCGAGAACCCAGTTACAATAAACGCTTACATCAAGGAAAGCATTGGAAGCGACGACCAGCTGCAGAAGGACATTGCGAAAGAGGCCGGCCAGGCAATCAAGGATTTGCGCGATAACGTGGTTGAAGGCTGCATAAGCCAGGACGAAAGCTACCTGCTTTTGAAGAGCACGAGCAGCTTTGAATTGCCTGTCTTAAAAGTGACTGGACCGCTGAACGTGCTTTTCAATGTGCCCCAGTGCGTCGACGTGAACGTGACGAGCAAGTTCACTGACGGCGTTTCGCTTTCCGCGCGCAAGTTCTCGCAGTTCGACGGAATCAGCGCTGACAGCCCGTACTTTGCCGCGGCTCCCGTGCTGGGCGCGGCACCCAATCCGGGCGCGAAGATTACGCAGCTGCAGATTGACAAGCAAGACAAGAAAACGAATTCGTACACTGGAGGGGCCATGGTTTGCGTCACGGGAAATGAGCAGCTTCAGCAGGCACAGGGCAAAAAGATTGTTGTTACCGCGCAAAGGACTGCAGGAGAAGGCAAGAAGCCGATTGAAACCGAGGTGGAACTTAATGTGTGCGGCGTTCATCCTTTGGACCTGCTCGAGAAAATCAAGGGCAAGCCGAACGGCGAGTATTATGCAACGGTTGTGTGGAAAGGGAACCCCGACAAAATACTTTTGAGTGACCTTCCTAAACTCGCGAGGGCCGAAGAGGTCGCAAAAACCAGCGACAGCATCATCGATGGAAAGCAGAACGTGACGCAGGGCGACCCGCCTGAACTGGTGCAAAAAAAGAGAAAGGCGTCATACGCTTATCTCGGGGCATGCGGCGTAGCGAGCATTGGCACTTCTTTGCTGCGGCCCACAATAGGCCCGGCGGGGGCACTGCTGAATGTGCTATTCGATTGCGGAATTCCTTTCACGGCTCTCATGGGGGAAACTGTCCCGTTCATGAAGGACATATTCAATTTCGCTGACGGAATATTCAAGAAGGTGAACGAGTTCCTCGACAGCACATTTGCAGGGAGAATAATTTCGTACCCTTTGAGGCTGATGGGCATCGGGAACGAGAAAAGCATCGCGGAGCAGCTGAAAGGCTTTGACCCGAAAACCGACGCCGTACAGAGCATCAGCGCGGCATTCGCCGACCCGATAAGGCTCAAGGCGGTAATACTCGGAGCATCGAGGACTTTCTCCAGCACCGCAATCGGCGGGCCGGACATACCATGGATAGGGCAGATTGACATTGTTTCAAAGAACATTGCGGACACGATTGCGGAGGATATTACGAAAAACGCGTTCGCAGGAGTTACTGACAAGAAAATGCTCGACAACATCAAGGCATTCCAGGGAGTTTATGATGACGCAATGTACAAGGAAGTCCGGGCGGAACTGCAATCGGCGGCAAAATCAAAAACTACAATAAGCATCAAAGGCGCCGGACGGACCACGAACATAACGACTGATGACATCACGAAGGCTGTCGAGGCCGCGAAGCTCCGCGTGGACAAGGATGAAACGGTCTGGAGGCAATTCTATAACGTGAGGAACGGGGTTTCGGTTGACAGCCTCAAGACAGCCAAGCTCAGCGAAGCGACAGCGGAGAAAATCGTGGAGGACATGAAGCTGCAAACCAGAGTGACGGGCTCCACGACAGTCATACTGCCGACAACTCGAGCTGGAACCTTTGTAGACCTAGATGATGTGGCCAGGAACCCTGCAACATATCCGCAATTCAACACAAATGTACTCGGCCTGGAAAACAACTTGAAGAACAGCATAAAGACAAGGATAAAGAATGAGCTCGGCGTTGCTGCACTTCCGCCCAACCTCGAAGCCAAAATAGACGGTCTCAAGCTCGACTGGAGATCAGGCACGACTGCCGAATACTTCGAAGATGTTGCGGCTCCTCCGGGAGCGAGACAGGCTGTCCAGGTCAAGGCTCCGCTTGAAACAAAAATCAAAATAGGGAATGACCAGGTCAAGGAAATGGTGCAGCAGGCGGAGAGCATATTCAAGGAAGATGTCCTAGAAAGAATCAGGAGCCCCTTAGCAACTACCTATGACACGGCACTGCAGAATAAGTTCGCTTCAACCGGCGTGAAGAGCCTGACAGTGAACGCTGCACAGGCCGTTGAGGATGCGCGCCCGAAATTCTGGAGCTGGAAGGGAGGCCTGGCGTTCGCGAAAAATGCTTTGAAGGAAGGCGCCTTAGGCGCGGTTGCAAACAGCATCGGCCTCATAGCCTACAATTCGGTGTTCAACAAGGAGGACAGCACCGGAATAAATGCGGTGAAAACGATTTCGAGGGAAGATGAACTCAAAAAAGCGCAGGTGGGCTTGTTCGGGCAGGAAATCGAAACAACGGGAAATGCGGCAAAGGAAATAGTGAGGTACAACACCTATTTGGTTTCGCTGAAAACCAGGGCGGACGGCGTGCAGTCTCTCATGTTCTCGCAGGCGGCCAACGGCATTCCGCAGGGAACAAAGCCCGACACAGTATTGAACGACTGCAAGAATTCCGGAATAGACAAGGAGCTTGGCGAGGTTTTGCCCGGCCTGATTCCTGAAGTTGAGGACTCGCAGAAATTCCCCGAGCCGTTCAAGGCATCAAAAGAACTGCAGACACAGCACGTGAAAATCGCGAAGAATTATTTGGCGGAACAATCAAATGGCGAAAGGTACGGAGCCATCATTGCGCAGGCAGTGAAGGACCAGAAAGGCCAACCTGCATCCCTTGATTCTTCCTCAAACAAGAAAACCAGGTTCGCGGCACTCACGAACAACCTCAATCTCGAGGCGCTTACAGTCAGCATCGGCATTGTGAAGAGCGAACTTGGAACCTACACAGGCACGGCAACCGCTCCGGACGCTAAGGGCTCCGCAATATTCATGTTCGGATGCAGCCTGCACAGCGACAAGACAGCGGGAGACGTTTACCCGAACGCTTTGTGCGCTTCGGATAAGCTTTACTCCTATGCGGGAGAATGCAATGGCGATGTGCCGTGCTACCTCGCCGAGTACAATGCGGACAAGGACAACCAGGAAGCCAACGCAATTAATGTTACGGGAACCCAGTTCGAGCAGATTTACAGCGCATGGAATTCGTACGCGTGGAAGGCATCCTGAAACCTTATTATATTCCTTAATTGCTAATTAGTGCTCATGGAGAAAGGCTTCACTCTTTTCACGGCGCTCGTCGCATTCATTTTGATTGTGCTTTCCATGCTGCTGGTGCAGTCAATGATTTCAAAAGAGAGAAGCACCTCCGGCATCATAAGCGACATTTCGGACCAGCAGGAAATGCAGGCGATAGCGGATTTGTCGCGCGCCGACTCCCTGCAGGTGTTCAACTTCGGCATAAGGTACACAATCGAGGATTTTTCAACCAAGGACACGAATCCGCAGGATGACTTGCCTGACAACACTTACTACATGCGCCCCGAAATTTCCGGCAACTGGAACGGGCTGCAGGCGGATTTCGTGAAGGACAGGTTCGGAGTCAGCCCGGACAAGGGCACAAAGGACCAGTTCGCGACCCTTGCGGCGCGCCACCTGATTTCGCTCCTTCAGGGCACGGATGATGTGCACGGCTTTGAGATTGAGCTCGACAATCCGGACGAGGCGGAGATGGCGCGCAACCTCGGCGAGAACTTCAACAAACAATCAGAAAAAAAAGATTTCTTCGACCTTGTCGGCTGTGAAGATGGGGATTACGGCAATTGCATCGGCAGCTTTTATGTCACGATAGACTTGAGCAATGAGGCAATGAGCGAGAAGGATTACGAGTCGTTTCCGCAGGTCGTGGTTACCAACAGCTTCACGGGGAGAACCCTGAAGGAGCCTATTTTGCCGAGGGGAAAATTCAGGATTTATGTTCCCGTGAGGCTGTTCAAGGCGATTGCGGGGGCAAAGGCGGTTGCATGCAACGACTGCGGCGGAATATACAGCCCGGAGTTTGCGGGCCAGATGAAAGGCGTTTTTGATTCCTCGAAAAGCAAGGCACAGGTCGAGGCGCAGGTTTCGGCCGCTGTCCGGGCAATCATAAGCGATAAAGGGCTTGCCTATAACGACTCGGGCAAATTCGGGCTGTACAGGCAGAAGCCATTCACCGTGCTTGTTTCAACAGCCCCGTGCGGCAATGACTGCGAAAAGCTCGGGAGCTACGAAGTGATCCTTTACTTCGAGGACACCGACGACAAGTACATGGTGAGCAAGCTCCAGCCGAACGTTTACGGAATGAGGCTCGTGTATGTGTACGACTGAAAAAAAAGTTAGGGTCACTTAATGCTTTTCGGAAGCTCGTTTTCTTCCAGCGTCGCTATCTGCCCTCTTCCGCTTTTCCCGCCGAAGACACGATTGTAGCCACGGATAAATCCCGAAAAGCCTTTTTCGAGAAGACGCCCTCTTCGGCCCTGTGTTTTCAGGGCAATGAGTTTTCTGCTCACCTGCTCCATGACATTCTTGTAAATTTGTTCGGGGTTTTGCTTGTGCTCCCGCTGAAAACCGAAATCAACCTGGATTATTGCGCCTGTTGCGGTGCCCGGAATTTTGCGTTGTTTAACGGCGTAAGCCAAGGGGCTTTTCATGAGGTTTTCCCTTGCGATGCCCTGGTACTCGAGCATTATTTCCTGCACTTTTTCCGCGGGCAAAGGAAAGTGGAAAGTGAATTCGTCGGAGCCGTAGCGGGCCGCGAAGCCGCCGTATTTTTCGCAGATTGATTTTGCGGCTTTCGCATAACAGTCGAGAAGGACTGCGCCGCCCCTGACGTGGCCGAAAAGGGTGTTTGATTCCTTGAGTTTGTCCATGTCAACCATGGCAACGGTCTGGATGGGCTTTGATTTGCTGGCGGAAAACATTTCCTTTGTCTTCAGTGAAAAAGCCTCGTGGCCGTAAATGTAATCGAAGAAAGGGTCGTTCAGCGCGCTAATGTTTATCCTGTCACGCCTTGGGCCGAGCAGGCGCGCACGCTTTTCATTTATTGATTCGAGGCGCTTGGCTTTGGCTTTTATTTTTTCAGCAAGAGGCTTGAGTTGCGCCTCCATTTCTTCATGGGTTAATCTGTGGTCCGCAAACTGCGCCTTAAGAGCCCTTTCACGTTGGCCCCTGAGCCTGATCATGTAATTAAGTTCCCTTGTTTCTTTGGCAAGCATTGCCTTTCCTACAATCCTGAGCCTTCTCGCGACGCGCGTCGCAATCAGCAGGTTTTTCGGCTCTTTGGCACCCCGCATCTTCACGGGCGTGGTTTTGATTTCATCAAGCTTGGTTCGTCTTTTTTCCGGCAAAAACAGCAGCTCCGAATAGTATTCGGCGCTGGAATATTTAATATCAAAGGGCATAAATAATGAAACAAATAATGTCCTTTGATAGCTATCAAAAGACACTAATAAAAGTTGCTGAATTAATGTCTTTTGATATTACAACCTTTAATGTTAGGCCTGCGGAAACCCCCCCCACGAAAATAAAAAACCCGGCATTTGTTTTTTTGCCATACACTTGTAAGGGCGCTCTTTCTTTTGGCAAGATTTTCCTTTACACCTTTCTTTTTGGCACAGCAGTTAGTTTTCTTTCTTTTTTGGCACAGCTTTTTTCTTTCTTGACAAAGAAAGAAAAAAGGTGTTTACGATACCTTTAAATGGAACGGTGCAATTAAAATTAGTTAATCCCATTTAATTACTAAGTGATTCAATGGCTTCGGATGCCCCTGCAAACGGCCTTTACGCGCAACTCGAGGAAAAATACTATTCCCTCATGGATTGGGTCGAGGAAAAAGGGGTCCATGTTTACAAGGCAATCGACGCGATTGAAGCCAGGAATATCCCCTCATTTCCAATTTTCATGCTTTTATGCGCCCTTATCCTCGGGCTCGTGGTTTGGGGGATTTCCGCGGCATTTTTCTCCTCCGCATCGCTGCAGGTTACCGTCCAGGATTCTTTGAAGCAGCCGATTCCGGGCGCCTCGGTTGATGTGCTCGTGGGCGGAAAAACGCTTGGCGCGCAGACAACGAACGCGGACGGAAACGCGGCTTTTAATGTTCCGCTTAACATGGAATTCCAGATAAAAGCCGAAAAGGGCGGCTATGTTGACAAGGCCCAGAATTACACCGCAACCAAAGCGCAGAGCAGCGCGACAATAACAATGCAGCAGGAAATAACCACGCTGAAAAAAACCGTGAACCTTTTGCAGGCGGGAACCTCGAGGCTTTTCGGCAAGCAGATTGACGTGGATTTTTCATGCAGCGGAAACACTTCGTTTGCACAGAGGAAAAGCACTTCAACAGGAACCATTGACATTGACGTGCCGGGAGATTGTGACGCTTTAATTGCGAGGCCTTCGGGAAACTTCTCGATTTCAAATGACTCTGCATTCCTCTCATCCGGCAGCGGCGTTGTGAGCTACTCGGTTGAGGAAACCCAAGCCGGAAAAGGCAGCACGGTTGCCACGGTTACAAATTCGCAAGGAACCGTTGTTCCTGGAATTGACGTGAGCCTTTACACTGTTTCGGAAAGCAATGCCGCGGGAACAATATTCCAGACCAAGCAGACCAGCGCAACAGGAAGCGCCTCGTTTACCGGCGTGCCTTCTGGAAGATATTACATAGTTGCGTTTGACAGGGGCAACAATTACGCGGAATACGACGGCCTTGGCAACCAGGCTGTGCAGGAAATAAAGGCGAATTCGCTTACAACATTTTCAGTAGTGCTTTCACAGGGCGTGGTCGGCAAAATCAGGCTGCTTGTGAAGGACAAGGCAAACGGAAACGCGGTTCGGGGCGCAACCGTAAAGCTCTCGAAAGGCCGGACCGAAATAACCGCTTCGCAAACCGGCGCGGACGGAAAGGTTGAGTTCTCGGTCGGCGAAGACGTGGAGTACGACATTTACGTTGACAAGGCGGCCTACCTTATTGAGACGGCTTCACTCAGGCCTTCCGTTGATTTCCAGCAGATTGAGATTGAGCAGGCAACCGCGGAAAACAGCCAGAGCCTCCTTGTCGGCATCGTGGATGAGAACAATAAGCCCGTTGAGAACGTGAGGCTGAAA
This sequence comes from Candidatus Iainarchaeum andersonii SCGC AAA011-E11, assembly GCA_000402355.1. Taxonomy (GTDB): domain Archaea; phylum Iainarchaeota; class Iainarchaeia; order Iainarchaeales; family Iainarchaeaceae; genus Iainarchaeum; species Iainarchaeum andersonii. The sequence goes on along the minus strand of AQRS01000042.1, from coordinate 37,781 downwards.
CTGAAAAAGAATGCGGACGGAACGCAGGTGGGCGCGGAACTTGTCACGGGCCTTGACGGCCGCGGAATATTCCAGCGCGTGGATGACGGCGTTTACTATGTTTATGCCGTGAAGCCGGGGGTCGGGGAAAAATACTGCGACCCCGTGACTTTGAGCAGCAGGCAGGCCAACGCAATCACGTGCCAGCTGAACATAGGCACGGGACGGTTGGAGACCGGCATACTTGACGAGGACGGAAAGCCGATTGTGAACGCGACAATAAAGGTCGTGGATTCATTCTCCAACTCCGTGATTGCGGAGGAGACAACGGATTCGGACGGCAAAAAAATAATCCCGGCAAGGGCGGACAAAAAGATTTTCTTGGTTGTGAATGCCGATGGCTATGCCCAGGCAACAACCGTGCCTGTGCAGATGCAGAAGGACGTCACTCTCGGGCAAAAAATCGTGCTGAGGAAGGCAATCCAGTCGTTTGAAATCGGGCTTGAGGGGGTTTACTCCAACGGCGAAAAAATTTCTTCGGGCAGCGGACTCAATGCCGGGGAAAAGTACACTGCAAAATTCCTTTTGCTTGTCCCGAAAAGCGCGGTGTTTGATGAGGCCGGGGTTCACGTGCGCACGGGCAATGATGATGCAAGCACAATGGAACAGGACAACCTTTACATAAGCGATGTGCGCGCCGCATTCTCGGGCATTGCGGAGGGAACGACATACACGCCTCCCGCGGGGCAGGGGAATGATGCGCAGCATTACACAACCGGAAACGCGAAGTGGGCAAACATTGTTTTCAGGAATGTTTCCGGCGGAGTTTACGAGGTTGAAGCTGATTTGCAGGTTCGCGCCGAAACGAGGATTGGTTCGCAGCTCGAGCTGTGGTACAGGGCATGGGGAAAAAGCGGGGGCTATCTGAGGGTTCCCACTGACGCGGCACTTGGAACCGCGGAATCAATACCAGAAAAACAGGGGCTTTACGCGAACGCACGCAAAAGGCCTTTCAGCGTGGGCCCCTCGACTTTGTGCGGCGAAGATTTCTGTTCCTCTTACTCGATTGAGGACACCAAGGAAAAAATCACTTCAGGCATAAGCGATTCCTATTCGGCGCAGGTCGAGGGAACCTACAGGCTGTTCTTTGAAATTTCGGGCACATCGGAAACCCCGTTCAGCGCGGCACAACTGCTCATTAAGGACAGGAGCAGCAGCATCGCAATACAATCCTACAGCATCACGACCGCGCTCGGCCAGCAGAGGCAGGGACAGGGAATAGGCTCGGAACTTTCGCTGCAAGTGGGTGACATCGCGCGCGATTCGGTTGTGAAGGGGGAAATAATTTTCCAGCCGCGCAAGGAAGGCACGGCGCAGCTCGACGTTTCAATTCTTTCGGGAACCGGAACCGCGAGCGAAGTTTACAAAAAATCCCTGCTCATCAAGGTGCAGCCCGCGCAGCAGCTTAGCCTCGATGTTCTCCCTAAATCCATTGTGCCGCTCATAAACAACAACGTGCTTGCAAGGGTTTCCGGCGACAACGATGCGGCGGTTGCGAACGTGGCCGTGAGCATCAAGAGCAACGGAACCGTAATAGCTTCAGGAGAAACGGACATCGAAGGGGTATTCGCGTACACTTTGCTTTCTCCGGGCGACGGCTCGACAATAGGAATTTTGGCGGAGAAGCCCGGCTTCAAGTCGATTGAAAAGGAACTCAAGGTTTCGGGAAATATTTTGTCCTCGGACCCGAAAACAGTAAAGCTTTCCATGGCCGTCGGCGGCACTGCATTCAAGAACATAGACGCATTGCTGTTGAACTATTCGCAGGTGCCGCTGCAGGTCGAGGAAGTTTCCGCCTCGAGGGACTTCCAGGGATTCGCGCAGTTCGCGTTTGACGCGCCTACGGCAGGAACAATCATTGATTCGGATTCAAACGCGGAGCTTGCGGGAACATTAAGGCTTGGGCCGCAGGGCGCGACAATAGCCTCCCCGGTCAAAATACTCGGCTCTTTGAACGTTGTTGTTTCCAGCGCGGCGTTCCAACAGAAGTGGGTTTCATCAATCCCGTTCGAACTCACAATCGGCTTCGGCGACAATGTGGATGACACTGACTGCTTCGGCGTCTTCCCTGGCGAGTGGCAGATTTTCGGCGCGCCATCGCAGGCAAAGCAGCTCAATGTCACGATGACGAATTCGTGCAAGGTTTCCGGCGGCGCAATTCCTTTGAGGAACCTCTCAATACGTGTTATCACGGGCAACGACAACGCATTGGGAAAATTCAGGGCATCAAGCACGCTTGACGGCTCGACAAGCGCGGAGCTCACGAACACATTCAGGAACATTGCAGCAATCGTCCCCGTGAATGCGGAGCAGACGCTTACGCTTGATTTCCAGCCCGCACAGATAGTGAGCGGAAAGGCGGACATGCAGATAGAGGTAAGGGCAACGAATCTCACGGCGAACGGCCCTGAAGACCTCACAAAGGCAATCAAGGTTTCAATCAACATGAACAACCTGAACGAGTGCCTCGAAGTCCTTGCAAGCCGCGATTTGACCGTGAACAGCTGCCCCAACAACATGGGATTCAACAATTACGGCGGGCAATTTTCGCAGTACCAGAATTCCAGGTACACGCAGTTCGACCCGTACTCCAACAGGAACGGTTACGGCACGGGGCTGCCGCCTTACATAGGAAGCGATTTGTCCAATAGTTCTTCGCTCGCGCCTTCGTACCAGAATTACGCGAATTATGCGAACAATTATTACCCGAACCAGAATTATGCACAGCCGTTCTACGGCAATGATTACTCGAACAACGCGTACTCCGGTTCGTGGAACTGCGGGAGCACCTCCTTCCAGATAAGCAACAGCTGTGAAAGCGCGGTTGATGTTTCCTTTGACGCGCAGCCCGGAATAATAGTCAGGGACAAGACCATAACCATACAGCCGAATGAGCAGAGCGACGTTACGGTCGAGCCGACGAATTTCTTCGGGCGCTATGAACTGAACCTGAAGGCGAAGCCGAGCACGAGCAACGAAAAGGCAACGGACATCGCAAAGATTTACGTGAATGTCGTGAACGAGGCGACAAAGAATTACCGCGATTGCATATCATTATCGCCTTCGCAGACGCTTAACTTCAACAATTTCTTCGGAAAGCCAGTTGAGCTCAAGGTAATGAATTCTTGTTACAACGAGGGCGTTTACCTTGACTCGAGCACCAACGCGGTTTCGTTTGCCGGCCTCGGCATCAACACGCCCACGGATGAATCAGCGGGAGTGAAGGAACTTATTGAAAGCTGGGGGCTCATTGACGAGAAATTCGAGACACAGCCGAACGGAAAGGTAAAGCAGGTTTTGACTTTCGAGGTCGCAAAGGCGCTGAGCACTTACAGGAACAAGGCACCGCCCGCGCAGTTCTTCGAGGCAAACAAGTATGCGGACATCGGAAATTTGAGGTATTTCCTGTCCACGACATATTACTCGGTCATGTCGCGCACCAACCTTGTCGTCAGGTTCACGACGCCTTACGGCGGCCAGAAGACCACAAGCTTCAGGCTCGTGCTGCAGGATTTGTGGCCGTTGCTCGAGGCAGGGGCAAGGATTTCGGAGCAGTTCACTACATACGGCGACCCCAAATTCACGCCGGAGCAGTGCCTGAAGAAAGAATCCTTGAATTTCACCAAAATAACCGGCGGAGAACTGCCCGTTGGAAGGATTTACTCCACTCTCGAGAACGGTGGATTGTTCAGGTACGCAACCAAGAACCCGACAACTAACAATGAGAGCGGAGGATGCGGAACAGTTGACTTCATTTCTGATTTGGAGCCTACCTCGTTCAAGGATCCGAAAACCGGGTTGGTAATGAATGTGCAGCTCGATAACGGCGGCCATGAAATGTCCATCGGATTTGATGAAACCTCGGGACCGTGGAACGGTCAAAAAACCAGCTTCAACGTGAAAATGATAGGCAACGTGAACAGGATTTCGCCACCAGGAAAGCAGCTTGTCGGCTTCAACATACAGATTAGCGTTGCGGGAAGGCAAGGCGCAGGAACAGGACCTGGCACGGGACCCGGGCAGGATGGGGAAACATCTTCGTTCGAGTGCGAGAATGGAAATTCGGGAACTGATGTTTACAGGAAATATGGTTTGCAGCACATCAGCTACGAGTGGCGCGTTTCCGGAGATCAAGACAAAAAGATTCCGGAGAATGCATGCAATGTTTACGAAGCAACGAATACGACAGCGCAGAGAAAACTGAATTTGGATACAGCACCATTGTTCTGTGACGCGGTTCAGGCGACGGTTGAATTCTCGAGGAAGATTGACAGGGTAGAGGCAATCACAACAATCGTGAAAGGCGCAAATAGCGGAAATGGCCTCTGTGTTACAACTGCGAACGAATTCAATTGTGCAGAACCTGCAAACAGGAATTCGCTTGAATTGTTCAGGTTTGTGCTTGACCAGAACAAAGGTTACTTCACGAGCGCTTCGGACAAGGCTCACTTGCTCTACCTCACTTTGAAGGCGATTGCAATGGCACCTTTGAATGATTCTAAGATTCTCGCGGACTCGATAAGCCAGATGAATGCAAGCAGCACCGATTTGCAGCAGAACACGGCAATCGTCAATAATACTGAAAACCTGATTGGCAAGATTGCATTCGCACTCGAGAATCCTGAATTGAAGGGACTGACTTATGTGCTTGAACTCAATTCATGGAGCGACGCCGACAGCGCAGTATTGCCCGCAGAAAAGATTTCAGACAATCTTTATGCAGTCCAGCTTAGTGCTTACAGGGAATTCAACTCGAAAGTTTTTTCGAATCCGAATTGCCGGAATAAAGTCACAACCTGCACCATAGACGGAAAAACAGTTACAACGGATTTGCTCAAAAAAATCGCGGCGGGGACCTGGAAGATTACGGCAAAGAACACCGCAATGAGCGACTCGGTAAAGGAATTGGTTATGGAGAGCGGCTCGTGGAATAGCGGATATAAAGGAGGAAGCGGCAGCACTAATTTCCTGCAGTTCTACAGGCAGAACATAAAGCCCTCGGTGTTCCTCATGAAGGATAATTACAATGACTCGTTCGCAACCGCAATGAAGGGCTCTTCGGATTATGGCTCCATGATGCCTTCAACGCTTTCATTCACCGAGGGAAGCGTAGAGGCAGGCGATTACAATGTAACGATAAGCTACACGTGGAGCGACGACAAGGCGGCAATATCTTTCCTGAAGAACAGGGATTTGAAGCAGATTGATTCCGACAACAAGAATGGCGCGGAAAAATTCGACTCGGATTACGCGGACAACGCGCTCTTCTCACTGCCCATTGACGGCACTGTTGATTCCGGAACGAGCTTCACCAATGCAAACGGAAAAGAACTGGTGTTCAACAATTACGGAAATCAGGAACTCAGCGACGTTTCTGCTTTGCCAGTCGCAAAGACGAAAGGAAATTCAAGCGGAAGCGTTTTGTTCAGCGTGAAGAGGAAGCAGAGCGACGTGCTCGGCGGAAAGATAGCTTCAATCAGCAGGACCGCATTCGAGTACTTGCCTTCGGACCCCATAAAGCTTGAAGTGAAGTTCTCGAAGAATTCAAAAGCCGATGAGGCCGCGGGCTTCCTGTATGAGTTCGTTTCCTCGAACAACGGCAGGATAAACGAGCTCAGCAGCATTCCGTGGAATGCGAACGATGCGGTCGGCAACAGCAGCGAAAAAGTGTATGCGCAGGAGTTCAACGGAGGAGACCTGTGCAGGAACCTGAGCACAATGTACCCGGGATTCATAATCAACGAACCCAAGAATGGCGAGAGCGCGACGTACTCGGCACTGGTTTTCGTGCCAGCACTCTACAGCGGCAACACCACCTACATCAACCTGCCGTGCCAGCCCAAGGACCGCGGTTCGCTCACGGAAACATACGACCTCGTGCCGCCGAACTCGGTGCGGACACAGGATTTGCCGCAGGGAAAATTGGCTTTGAACAGCAACCTTTCGGGCAGATACCAGACCACATACAATCTCCAGAACCTTTTGAGCCTCGTCAAGGGCAACAGCGATTCCGAGGCAAAGGTTTGCTTCGAGGCCGAAGGCGGAAAGGTTGATTTGTTCTGGAATGCAAAGGCATTCGAAGCGCCGTGAGAAACTTTGGGATTCGGAAAGTGAACGCATGGGTTTCGGCAACATTGTCACGGTTTTCCTCGGAATGGTTTTCTTTATCCTTGGAGTGATACTCGTGAATGTTTTTATCGAGCCGCTCCAGCCCGGCGCAATAAGCCCGATTCTCGAACTCCTGACCTTGAGCCTCGCGGTGTTCTTTTTGGGCGCGGCATTCTTCGGAAGGGCGGGTTTTTTCCTGCTTTTTTTCGCGGGAATGATTCTCGGCGGAAGGATTTTTGACAACCCGATTTATGTTTTCGCCTCATTGATGCCGCTGCTCGTTGCATTGCTCGGCGGAAGGGACATGGGAAAAATGGCGCTCCTCGACCTTGACGGGAAAAGGAATTTTTTCGAGGAAAAGCAGGCTTACCTCGCTTACGCGGGAGTCATAATACTGCTCAGCGTTGCAATAGGGTTTGCCTACGAGTTCCTGCCTGTTTTTGACGTTGCAAGCATACAGGGCCTGTTTTGACCAAAAGCCTGAAGCAGGTTTATTAATCAAAAGAAACTAATATAAAGCAAATAAAGCTTAATTATTATTATTCGGTTAATGGGTGAGTTCCTTGGGCCTTTTGGAAAGCGTTAAGCAGGGGTATTACAGCCTCGAGGAAAAATACTATGATTTTCTTGACAAGGTCAACGACAAAATCCCGGTTTATGAAATTGTCGACCCGATTGACAAGGTTTTCCCGAGCTTCATAATATTCGGCGCGGCATTCCTGGTTATTCTCCTTCTGCTCGCAGGCACAGTAATATCGATTGTGTTTCCTTCAGTAAATGATTCGCTCGTGGTTTCCGTGAAGGACCCGAGCGGAAAAGCAATCGAGGGCGCGACCGTGACTTTCCTCAAGGGAGGAACCCCGCTTTCAAGAATTGGCACCGACGTTTCCGGAATCGCGAGGCAAACGGGAGTAAAGGTGGATGATGAGATTGAGGTGCGCGCCGAGAAACAGGATTACCTTTCCGCAAGGAAAACCGCGATTATTGCGGAATTGCCGCAGGCACTCGACATCGAGCTCCAGAAGGAAAGCGATGCTTTTGCAGCAAAAACAATCAGGCTCTTTGACAGGGCGGGGGGAAACGCTTCGGGAAACTTCACATTGAAATTCCGCTGCTCCGACCCTTACGCGCCCTCAATACAGGACATTACTTTGACTCCCACGGACAACGGGGTTGCAAATGTAATGGTGCCGGATACATGCGGGCGCCTCTCGGTTGACGTGTCGGATTCGGCAACATTCCGGGAAGTTTACGGTTTCGCGGTTACAGGCAGCGACCAGATTATTTACCTTGACGGAATCGCGGCGCAAAGCGGAACAATAAACGTGAACGTTGCGGATAGCACAGGAAAAAGCTTAGACGGAATCAGTGCGGAACTTTACAGGTACTCGGAGATTCTCGCCAACCCGAATGTGGGGCCGATTGATGTTGATTACACTTCAGGCGGGCAGGCATCATTCTCAAAGGCGCCCGGGGATTACATGGTGAAAACCTATGACGCTTCGGGAAGCTACGGCGAGGCGGCTTCGCAGAGAATTTCCCTCGGCGCGGGCGAAACAAAAAGCGTCAACCTGGTTGTCCGGGAGAACGTGAGGGGCCAGATAAAAATACGCGTGGTTGACAGGAAGAGCCAGGCGAGGGTAAAGGGCGCTTCGGTTAAACTGCTTTTTTCCTCAAGCAGCGAGGAACTCACAACGCTTAAGGTGAATGACGGCGGCGAGATTTCATTTAACATCAGCCGCGTTGCCGAGTACAAGGCGTTCGTGAACGCGGATTCCTATCAGCTCGGAACCGTAAGCGGGCTCACGATAAGCGATTCGTTCATTACTGTGCAGCTGGACAAGTGCACGCCGACAACCTGCGGCAGCCTTGTCGTCAAGGTTGTTGACCAGGACAACGAACCCATAAGGAATGCGTTTGTTTCGCTTTACAATGCCTCGACAAATTTTGTGGCGGGCTATAACCAGAGGAGCACGGACATCAATGGAGTCGCGAAATTCTTCGGGGTTAGTTCCGGAAACTATTATGCGTTCGCATTCAAGGAAGGGTTTTCGGGAAGGAGCGACGCGGCATACTTCAGCACTGCAGTAAGCGCGGGTTCCGGGCCGAACCTCACTGTAACTATGGAAGTAGGCGAGGGAATCGTGAGAGTAAAAGTGAAGGATTCAGAAGGAAACCAAGTGAGCTTCCCGCGCATAGGGATTTTCGACGCGCGCACCAATGAATTAATCGGCTCCGACTTTGCGAGCGCGGACGGGAATTATGAAGTGAACCTCAAGGCGAACAGGCAGGTTTATGTTGTCGTGAGCAAGAAGGATGAGCAGGTTTACGCGGATTACACGACCGTGAAGAAACCGATTATACCGGAAGGGGTGCAGGAATTCAACCTGAAGCTTGAAAAGCCGATACTCAAGAACAACGTTGAGCTTGAGTTCATGGGCCTCTATGATGCCGCCAGCAGGGGCGTGCAGAACGTGAAGGCCGGCGCAAAATACACCGCAAAATTCAGGCTGCGCATACCCGAAGAAAAGGATTATGATGAGGCCGGGGTACACATCAGGACGGGCATGGATGTTTTGATGGAGAAGGATAAGCTTGAGATAAAGCAGGTTAATGCGGCAAAAACCTCGCAGGTCAGGGCAACGCGCTTTGAGGGCGATGGAAGCAACCTGAACGAAGGCGATTATGAAATCACGGATGGCGAAGCGAAGTGGGTTAACGTGAGATGGCGCAACCCGCTTGCCGGAGTTTATGAGGTTGAAGCCGAGATACAGGTCAAGGATTCGGCCGCGCTTGGAGAAAACCTGTTCATGTTCTACCGCGCGTGGGGCGAGTCCTCGGGAGAAACGGACAGGTTCCCGGAGGACGACACCGTGAGCGAGGAATTGTATTCGAATGCAAAGCAGGAAATATTCCAGGTCGGCATAGTGACCTTGTGCGATGAAAGCTTCTGCTTCAAATCAACAATAGCGGACGAGGAGAATGATTTCATTGATTCGGTTACGGACACCTACAATGCGCGCGTGTTCAACCCGTACAAAATGCAGTTCGTCATCACGAACAATTCCGAAACAAGGATACACAACAGCGCGAACCTGCGCATCAAGAATCCGGACGAGAGCATAAAGTTCTTCGACTACACGATAACGGACGCGCAGACGCGGCAGGCACAAGGCACGGTGAACGGCTTCGAGTTCCCGAGGCTCGATGTCGGAAACCTCCTGCCGAAAAACTCCGTAATGCTTGAGGCGGAATTCACTCCACAGAAGGCAATCAACGGCGTTGTCAACATACAGCTTGTTTCCGACCAGGTAATTGTTTTCGAAAAAAACCTGACGGTAATTGTTTCCTCGCCGAAAGAGCTTGAAGCCGAGGTTGAGCCGCAGGTTTATTTGTCGGGAATCCAGAATGACGTGACGGTTTCGGTGAAGGATTCGGCAAGCGGATTGGAGATTGAGAACGCCATAGTCAGGCTGAAGGACCGCGCCGGAAACGTGCTTGATTATTCTACAACGGCCAAGGACGGAACAGCAGTGCTCACTTTGCCGGGGCAGGAGCCCGGGGAAAAGCTCAAAATCGAGATTGAAAAAATAGATTACAACGTGAAAATAATAGAATTGAATGTTACGGACAGGCTGCTCGAAATAACTCCTGCACAGGTCGGGGTTGCGCTGAACACGAAGAACAAGACGCAAAGCTCGGAAACCATTTCGCTGCGCAATGTCGCGCCGTACGACCTTTACATAAAGGAAATAAAGCTCGGGGGCGCATTCAGGAATCTGCTTGACACCGCCTCGATAAGGAACTGGCTCGAAAGCTCTTACAAGGGAATGCTCATAAGAGCCGGGGAGAAGCGGGACATAGCCCTGAAGACTTCCCTGTCACAGGATGCGCTCGCGCTTTCAGACCACACTGACCTCGATGGCAAGCTCACAATCGTTGCGGGAAATTTCGGGCAGGAATGGGCGTTCAATGTCCCGGTAAAAATCGCTGTAGGCCTCGGAAGCGAGGTTGACAATCCTGCTTGCCTGATTATTACAAAAAGTGAGTGGCAGACCTCAACGAATGGGACTCCCTCAAAAACCGAGTTCCAGATACAGAACAATTGCACCGTGGGCGGAAAGCCCATTGCATTGCAGGATTTGCAGGCAAAGGTCAACTGGAAAACCAACCAACTCGGCGAGTACACGCTTGCGTTCGGCGATGACCAGGTAATTTTGAGGGGCGGCTACAACAGGCTTTTGCTCGGGACAATGCAGAAGGAACAGGCCCTGACCGCAATACTCACTTTCACGCCTTTCGGCGGAGTAAATGGTGTCGCAGAATCCGACATAGTAATCAGCGCAGTAAATCCGCTTGATGGCGAGGACCAGGTTCTCGAGAACACGATGCACACGAAAATCACTTCAATCAACCTGAAACAATGCCTGCAGTACGACAAGGAATCCCTGGACATTAACCAGAAAGAATCGGGGATATTCACCATCACCGCAACGGAGAGCTGCGGCGAACCGGTTGAATTTGAGATCCAGAGCGATTTGATTACGGATCCGGCGAAGCAGTTCACTTTGCAGCCGGGCCAGAGCCAGAAGGTGCAGGTGTTTGCTGCCGACAATTACCCGGGGCAATATCCTGTTTATGTTTTGCCGAATTTCTTTTCGGACAAGCGCGAGCAGCTCGCAAAGAACCTGAAGGTGAGGATTAATGCGCCGGGCTGCTGGCAGCTTTCAAAGTACGAGTTCGATGTTTATGATTCGCCGCGCGATGAATTCGACGGCTTCGACGTAGCTAATTTGACCAACACTTGCCCGCAGAAGCCTGTCGGAGTGAAGGTTAACCTCAAGAGCTGGGGAGACGCGGCGAAGAACGGGCTCGCCTATGGCCTGGCCGCAATGGCCTTGACTTGGCTCGGAAATTACACTGACCCGAACATTGAAAACAAGTTCCTCGGAACCGCGGCGCAGCCCGGCAATGGAACGCAAAATTTGACACAGGAGCAGCAACTTCAGAACCTAAACAAGCAGAAGGCCGACATTGAAACCCAAATAAAGAATCTCGATGAACAAATGAGCAGGAATGATGCAGACAGGCAGACTGCTGATGCACAAACGCAGCAAACGCTGACTGCACAAAACCAGCAACTGGCACAGCAGCTCCAAGCGGCAAAACAGCAACTTACTCAATTGACAAAAGCGTATGCCGAGCAATTAAACAAACTTAATGCCGCATCTAAAGCGCCAAGTGTTCCGGCGATTACGGGCAAAGTTGTCCTGCCTCCGGTGCAGGGCCTTGCCGCGGGAATCACGGGGCCCTCAACTGGCGCTAGCTACCCGAGACAGCTATCAACCCCAACAGCCACAACACCTTACCAGTCTTCGGGAACCCGGGCACAGCCAATTGCCGGCCGGCCCCCTGCAGGACAAAACTTCCTTCAGGGAATCGGCGGCGGAGCCGGAAGCGCATTGGGAGGAGGCCTTGCTGGCGGGATTACTTCAGGCGGCCTCGGGCTACTGAAAGGAATTCTCGGAAATAATCCGGTACAGTCCGGACTGTTCTATGGTATAGTGGGAACCGTTGCATCTTATTATTTCCAGGACTCGGAAACGACCTTCACTACGCTGCAGAAGGATGTGGAAATAAAGGGCATCTCGCTCGTGCAGGGCTCGGGAAGCCTCGAGCAACCCGATAGTGACATTGGAGTCGAGGTTGAAGGCCTCGGCGGAAAGAAATCAGCCCCTACCGTGCCCCAGCCACTCGTGAACAATGCGGATTTGATTTCACAGGGCATTGAAAACATGCGCACGATATTCACGAACATCAGCGGCTTCACAACGACAGAAGAAAAGCCGAAGTACTCGCAGCTCAAGGTCTCGGGAACGAGACATGAATACGCGGACAAGACCTACACAAAGGAGGATTTCACGGATCCCGAAGGCGGGTTCCTCGGGTTCTTCACGCAGGACACGGTAAACCAGGAAAAAACTCCATTGGAGGAAAAGGGTGGGCAGAGCCTCGAGCAAAGATTTAATTTGGAGTTCAACAGCGTTCCCCCGATGGTTGAAACCGTTCAGCCCGCCTCATTATTGAACTGCCAAGCCGGCACAAAAATCGGGTCAACGGGAGAAGACGCGCTGCCCAAAGTCAAGTTCGACTGGACATGGAGCGGCGTGGATGAAAAGCAGTGCAACGAGGATAACGAGAACGGGGTTTACTGCGACGCAACCCAGTTCACGATAGCGCTCATGAAAAAAATAAACGCGGTAAGCGGGTTTGTTGCGCAGAATGCCTCGAACCTGAAGTGCCCCTCGCCTTTGGAGGACCAGCCCGCGGAAAGCGAAATCGGCAGCTTTGACATAGGGGTTTCAAAGGTTTCGGTTGCGAAAGACGGGACAAGAGTTGGTGTTTCCGCGGACATCACAAACACGAACCCGGGAATAATAAGCGCATTGGTTTCAATCAAGGCAGTGAAGGCAGGCAACGCCGGCACGGTAAACTGCGCTTCGGGGAACCAGAGCATCAGCGTTGCCGCGGGCGGAAAGCAAAGTGTTTCGTGCGAGTTCAACGGCCTTGCGGAGGGCTTCTATGTTGTACAGGTTTCAATAACGCCGAGCATTTCCTGCGAGAACTGCGAGGACGTTTCCGCAAGCAACTCGCTTACAAGAAACTTCTTTGCCGGAGAAACGGGATTGCAGGAGTGCGTTCCATACAGCACTTCGCGCCTGGATGAGTTCCTGCAGGCATCCGGAATAAAGAACGACGCCATTGTAAAGATGGCGAAGTTCAACGCAACCCTAATGGTTGACGGTTATAGTTCTGACTTCCAGCACGACTTTGACGTGGCGCAGAACGAAACTTTCTTCAGGGCGCCAGATTTCTACACGGACAGGGATTCGGGGCTCGGAATTTATTTCAGGGACACCAAATTGTTCAATTTCGATGCGTACAGCCAGCCTGATTATGCGCTCCAGGGGCCGGGAACCTATAATGTTGTCATTGACATTAATTATGCGGACAATTCCTGGCAATTGTTCGATGCGCAGGGAAACCCGAAGGCAAAGATAAGCGTGAGGCTCGAGAAGCTGCGCGGCGCGGAACCCGACAGCCCATTTTATTATTTGCCGTTCGACGGCCCGCTCGGGAACAACGGGAGAACCGGATACGGCCTGAACTATGCCGGGGACTCGGTAATCATTGACAATTCCGCGACGCCTGTGAGGACGGTTGACATTGCGGGCTCCTCGCCGATACAGAACGGCACTCTTGGCGTTTCAATCAGCGACAACTTCAGGAGCATGCAGGCCGACAACCGCGGAGTGATTGCAAAGGTTTCGCGCGCGAACGAGAATCCTTCGCTTTTGTTCCAGCCTTCGAACGCAACTCCGGTTATTCTCCAGATTGACAAGGCATCAAAAGGAGACGCGTACGCGATTTACCAGGTAGGCGTTGACGGGGATGCAACGGATGTCGGAAACACGATGTCATTGTGGAACGGAATAGGGGTTAGTTGCCGCGGATTCGATGACTCGGTCATGGCGCAGCAGCAGTTCGTTCCTGACACGCACGGAATAAGCGCGCAATGCGCATTGGTCGGCGCGAACGAGAGGAGCAAGTATGCGCTCGAGTTCTGCGAGAGGAACGCGCCGATGATTGACTTTGGCAGCGTGTTCTATGAAACTGTTTTCTATACTCCGCAGGCCTCGAACAGCTACGTGCAGCTGACTGACGGAGCCTCTGACAAGGCAACCCTCATCGGCGCGGCCACTTCCGGCACGAAGGTTACTTTGAACGGCAATGGAGTGACATCCAAAATCGGCAGCCTGCAGGACGTCTTTGATTTGGTGAAGGACGAGTACGCGTGCGTTTCGGGAACGAATATTAATGCGGAGTTCTTCTGGAACCCCAAAAAGATTTTCTCCACAATACAGAACAAGGAAGACCAGGCACTCAATGCGTGCATAAGTTCGGCCTCAACGCAGATACGCTGAATCCTTGGAAAGCGGTTTTTTGCTTAGGCAACCTTTTAATAACAAAAACGCATTTTTATTAAAGGCCGATGCCGATGCCTGATTCCGAAAACCCTTTCGAAAAACCTGCCATTTACAGGGACAATCCGGAGCCTGAACAGGAAGCAGGAGAAAAAAATGGCGTTGGCATTGCGGATAAACTGCGCGCTGCATTGGATTCCCTTCAGGAAAAAATTCCAGTTCCATTGCCCATTGTTGCGGGCGCACTTGTTCTGCTGATTATTGTTGTTGCGGGAATTTTTTTGCTTGCTTCCGGTGGGAGCACAACAACGGTGCAAATCCTTGTGCAGAACGAGGCAAAGGTGCCTGTAAAGGCCGCGAGCGTTTCCATTTCAGGCCTTGAAAAGCCGCTTGAGCTGCAGACCGACAAGGAAGGCCTTGTCTCTTTTGAGGCAAAAATCGGGGGCACCATCAATGCGAGAATTTCGAAGCAGGGTTATGGAACGGAAACGCAAACTCTGGTTGTCGAAAAGGGTTCCAGGATTAGTGTTGTGCTCAAAGCGCCCCAGCTTGTAACGGGAGGCGTCACAATAACCTTTGTCGGCCCCGACAAAAAGAAGCTTATAGGGAAGGAAGTGCGCGCTCAGTTAAGCTGTTCTCGTGAAGGCTCGTTTCCCCAGCAGGAGTACTTGGTTCAAACCGGCGAACTTTCCGTGACCCCTCCAGAGGGCTGCGGGAGCATAAACGTGACCGCTTCGGCAAGCGGCCTGAAAACCGCTTCTGGTATTGGCGTGCTGGGAAAGGAGCAGGTCATCACATTTGAGGGCATAGAAAACCCCAAAGGAAGCCTGCAAATCAATGTGAAGGATGCTTCTACAGGGNTTTTTTTGGACGGAATAAGCGTAATAATGGCCTCGGATTCGGGTGCGCCAACGGGAATAATCGGTTCCACTTCCTTTGGAGCAGCCTCGTTTTCCATTGAGGCGGGTTCCTACACCGCACTTGTGAGTGACCCTGCCGCGCAGTACGCATCACAAACCGTTCAGGCCGAGGTTTTGGCGAACAGCTCAATAAGGAAAGATGTCCTGCTTTCAAAGGACGTGAAACTCAGGGCAAGGGTAAACGTCAAGGACAGGGGCAGCGGGGCAAAAATTCAAGGCGCAAAAGTAACGGTTTTTGATTCGGCAAAAAAAGTTGTTCAGGAAATTCCCGTGAATGCGGATGGGGCAGCGGTTTTTGCGCTGAGCGAGAACGGCTCTTACTCCTTCATCGCCTCGGCGGAAAATTATCTGCCTTCAAATGAAACGGAGCTCTCCACTTTTGATTACGAAAGGGGAGCCGAAGCATCCTTTGAAGTGAAGCTGCAGAAGTGCACTCCGAACACGTGCGGGACCCTTAAGGCGCGCGTGCTTGATGAGGACAACCTTCCGGTTGAGAACGCGCGCGTAATGCTTCTGGATGAAAGGGGGTTCATACAAACGGCTTATGCATACAAAGTCACGGATTTCAATGGCCTGATTGCCGCGTTCACGAATGTTGCGGAAGGAAAGTATTCGCTGCTTGCGCAGAAGTTTCCCGCGAGCGGAACCTCGGAACAGTTTTCTGTGAGCGCAAAGGAATCGAATTATGCGGAAGTGAAAATGACCATTGGAAAGGGAACCGTGCAGGTTTCCGCAACGAACATGAATGGCGAGGCTCTTGAATTCGGGCGCGCGGAAATAATCACGGATTACGGGAGAAGCCTCGGGACAATCGCGTTGGATGCGCAGGGCAAAGGGTTTTTGGCGGACGTGAAGGCCGACAAAAAGGTTTTCGTGGTTGTGAGCAAGGAAGGCTACGCGCCCTACACCACGGCGCCGAAGCAGGTTCTTCCCGACAAGAGCGTGCAGTTCAATGTTTCGCTCGAAGAATCTATTCTCGGTGAAAAGCCGGCAATAAAATTTCTGGGGATTTTTTCCGGGCAAGGAGGCGAAGTGAAAAGCCTTTCCGGCGGAAAAAAATATTCCGCGAGGTTTTTGCTGAACATTCCCGGTGAACGCGGGTTTGGCGAAGCCGGATTGTTTTTGAGGGCGGGGGAAAAAGAAAGCCTTGAAAAGGATTCGGTTTCAATCGGCTCGGTTTCCGCGCCGTTTGCTTCGGTCGAGCGCGGCGTGACTTACAATCCGCCGCTCGGAACCAATGGGGAAGAGGAACTGGCCAATGGGGAAGCGAAATGGGTTTCGGTTGTGATGCAGGAACCCGAAACCGGGAGTTATGAATTCGAGGCGGAGCTTTCAGTGAACAGCGGAATCACCAAAGGAACATTCATGCCTCTCTTTTACAGGAGCTGGGGAATTGAAAATGCGGATTACCTGCGCGACCCCCTTGACTCGGAGCTCGGAATGGCTGCAGAAACCTCCGCAAAAAAAGGATTGTACGCGCAGGCTTATGAAAAGGATTATTTCGAGGGGCTTTCAGAGAACTGCAGCAATGGGTTCTGCTTCGGCGAAAGGCTGTTGGATGAAACATTGGGAATTTATGTTACTGCGCCCTACAACCTCAGGACTTTCTCTCCGTACAGGCTCGAGTTCAGCATCACAAACAATTCAGCCCAGGTGCACGACAATGCGTCGCTGAAAATAAGGAACACGAGCGACGGCGCAAAAACGGGAAAGGAAATAAGCATTAATTCATACTCTTTCACGAACGCGGATTCACAGGAATTCTCCTCCTCGCAGCCGAGATTCGAGACAGATGCAATCTCGCTCGGGGATTTCAGGCAGAACAAAACCGTTGCGGGAGAACTCTCGATTGAGGCGAAGAGCCAGAATTATTCCTCGCTGGAATTCACGATTGTTTCGGACAGGCAAGAGGCCCTTGACAGCTTCGTTTACTTCACGCCTTTCTCTGAGGATGACATGGAGTTGAGCGTGGAGCCGGAAGAAATAATCGCCTTTGTGCAAACGGACATCAACGTTACGGCGCTGTACGCTTCGGGAGACGACAAGGGATTCGGGATGCAGGGTGCGCTTGTAACTGTAAAGAGAATCTCGCCCGACAGGAGCCAAACTATTTTCACGGGCACAACCGATTTCCATGGAAAGGCAACCGTAAGCGTTCCAGCGTCTTCTCCCGGAACGAGGTTCCGCATCACACTTGAAAAGCCCGGCCTGGGCGCAAAAACAATTGAAAAGGTCGTGAGCCTCGATGTCGTGAAGTTCGACCCCGAAGAAATAAATGTTTCGGTGAACCGCGGCTCGATGAACGAAGCCTCCGCAACCCTTACAATGGAGAGCGTGTCGCAAAAAGAAATCCTGGTGAAAAAGTTCAGGGTTTCAGGGGCATTCAAAGGAATGCTTGATGAGGACCGCATGAACAATTTCCTCCAGCAGTACGTGGGCAAAAAAATTGCGCCGCAGGAAGTGTTCGGCGCGGAAATTTTAAGCGCACTGGGAAGCGAATCGCAATACCTTGATGCGCCCGTGAAAGTCAAGGGAAAAGTGATTGTTGAATTCGGGCTGCAGAATGATGATTCGGTTTCTTGGGTTGCCGAGCTTCCTTTCCAGACAACAATCAATCTCGCGGAGCTTCCGGAAAACGCGCCGTGCATAATTATCAGCGCGAAAGACTGGAGCGACTCGACAATTGCGAGCCGTGCCTCAACGGAATTCGAGATACAGAACAACTGCGTGGATTCGCAGAGCGAACCGATGGAGCTCGGGAACCTGCAGGCACAGGTGCACTGGACCGGAAAAGACGGAATAATCGGGCAGGTTGAATTGGCGGTTACTGACACCGAAACAGGAAGCATTTCCTCTGAAATTCTGCAGGAAGGAATCTGGAGCAGGCTAGTTGAAAAGCTCGAGCCGCGCAGGATTTACCCCGCGAGGCTGACCTTTGTGCCGAAGCCCGACACAATAGGAAAGAGGGCGCAGTTCAATGTGAAGATTGACGCGGGCATACAAACCAATTCAGGCTCGCAATTGGTCGGCGCTAGCAATGGAGTGAAGGCGGATATTTTCGTGATAAATCTGGACCAGTGCATGCAATTCACTCCGGAAGCCGAACAGGGAATTGTGATTGAGAGGCGCAATGAGAGCGCGGAATTCAGCGTTGACACCTCGAACTGCGGGCCGATAAATCTTGATTTGCGGTTTTGCGGAGGGGGAAACGACCAGTGCAGGGGAGGAACAACTGAAGGCGGAATTAATTTGAGGCCGTGGAGCTACAGCAACGTGAACGCGGAATCAAAAACCATTACGGTTGAGCGCGGATCAATCCCGGGATTTTACGGAATCACGGTCGAGGCGCGCCCATCCGGAGGAACATGGAGAAAGGTTGCGGAGCTCGATACAATAGTGAAGCCACCGCAGGAGGATTACTTCGAGATGGACAAGTATAAGTTCACTGTAATCGGGACAGGCTCAAAGGATTCGACAACACTCACAAACTCGATGGTGCTCGAGAATGTGGAAGTGACTGCCGGCGTTTGCGATTATGCGGCGGCCGCGCAGGACAGCGGCTTTGGGGGAGCGGGCGCAGGGTTACAGTCACTTGCAATGGGAGCCATTGCCGGAACCGCTGCGGGCTGGGGCGCAGCAGGAATAGGGGTTCTTGTTTCAGGTGCAGCCGGCACTTTTTCAGCAGGACCTTTACTTGGGCTAATGTGGTGCGTTCCATGCGTAGTAATCGGAGTGATAGTAATGATAGTAGTGATGCTTATGATGATGGGCGGCGGAGGCCAAGACCCATGCGCGCCGACAACAACGCAGAGCCTGCAGGCTTACGTCATTAATCTTGCTGGAACCGCGGATCAAAGTTATGAAAGGTATTTGCCGCCAGACGCATTGGATGTCATCCTGAGTGACCGCCGCATTTCCGGAGAATGGAACCTTGACGTTACGGATGGCTCGGGAAGCGCAGGAAAGAACGGCACACAAAAAACAGGGGTTGTTTTCACTAACAGGAGCGCTGACCGGAATGAGGCGGTTTATGCGATTGCGGAGACGCGTGCAACGGAGCACATACACGGCGATGCTACGCACCAGAAGGCATCCGTTGAATGCAAGGGAAGCGACTTCGGCATGTTCTGGATAAATCCTGCGAGTTGCAACAACACTTATGACAAAACGTACTCGCAGAAATTCCACCTGAAGTTCAAGGTTGCGGAAGAAAAGGCTCCGCTGACAAAGGTTTCTTTCGATTCTTATGCGTGCCAGAGCGGCACATCCATCGGAAGGACCGGGCCGGGCGCGCTTCCGAGGCTGAAATTTAACTGGAGCTGGAAGGAATCACAGAACGGCATTTCATACGACCAGTGCGACGCCACGAATCCTGATTCTGTTTACTGCGACGCAACCCAGTTCACTATCGAGCTGAACAAGAAGCTTTACAGGCTCTATGATTTCCTTGCCACAAACAACTTTGATCTGGGCTGCCCCGCGGCTACGGACATAGCCTCACAGGCCGAAAGCGAGTTCAATTCAATGAGCACAAACAATGATGTTGGCTCCGGCCTCATCGGGGTTTCAAAGGTTGAGGCAATCAAGGGCACAAACAGCGTGACGATAAAGGCAACCGTGAAAAACAACACGGCATTGATTGAGAATGCTGTTGTTGATGTGAACATGGGGAACCTGCAGGACGCGTTCTCGCAGGACTTCGAGAACTGCAAAATAAATGTGAACGGCGTTGAAGGAAACGGCGGAACGAAACAGGGGGAATGCGTTCTTCCGGTAAATGAAGACGGCGCGCACGGCATAATCGCCAAGGTTGCACAGGCATCAAATCCAGGCATTGTTTCCCAGGCCCCTGCAACCGCAGGATTCTATTCAGGAATTTTCAGCACAGGGCATCCGTTGGACAGCCAGGATTCAGCAGCAGGAAACAGCGGCGAGGGTGCGCCTTCAAGCTGCGAATTCAAGTCCACGGAAACTTATTACGAGGTGCCGCAGATAATGAGGTCCATTGACTCGAACCCGGACATTAAATGGACGACCTCGGTCCCGAACCGCGCAGAACTCCAGAAACTCCTCATGTTTGACGCGTACCTCATGAAGGACAATTATTCAAAGGAATTCTTCGCGGACTTCGCGGATTACTACACGCAACAGGCATTCGAGGACACGGATTCTTACTTCAAAAGCCTCAACACGGATTCAAACGGAACGCCTTACGGTTTCGCGAGGCTCATGGATGAGGGTTTGTTCGTGCTCACGAGAAAATATGTTGAGAGTTCGGAGCTTCCGGGAGCGGGCCTTTACCACATTGAGTTCGGGATTTATTTCGGAAAGGACGACTGGCGCTTCTTTGATTCAACGGGAAAGCCGAAAGCGGGGGTTTCCGTGATTGTTTACAAGGCAAGCGATGCGTTCCCGAACAGCCCGTTCTACTCCATGCCGATTGACGGCCTTGTGGGATTGAGGGGAAACAACTTCATGAGGCAGGGCTACGGAACGGCATTCAGGAACAACTCCCCAGGAATCATTGCGATAAGCAACGAATTGCCACAGGCAAAAACTTATGAGGATGCGGGCAGCAATGCTGTTTCGAGCGCAGGCGTGGAAAGCAAAAAAGACTTTTACAGCCTGAACACTTCGCCTTCAACGCGCGGAATGGTTCTCGAGGTTTCAAAGGGAACTGGAAAGGCCGCATCAATCGTGTTCCAGCCCTCGCAGGCAACGCCCGTGCTCATGAAGGCCACGCAGAACTCGCTGAGCGAGGAAAAGTTCGGCTCGTTCTACTCAATGCTCGAGAACAACAATGCGGTTGACGCGGGCAATACGCTCTCTTACTGGGACGGCGCGGGAAGCTGCTTTGACTTTACCGGAGTTCCGGTTACCGAAGCATTTTACCAGAAGCCCGACCGCGCCGCAACCCCTGAAGACAGGCTCCTTGACTGGAAAAACATTTACGGCGTTGACTGGGCGAGGGCGGTGAAAAAAGGCGACGTTTATTTGCGCACGATTTTCTACACGAATCCAAAGGATGATGTTGTCATCAAGGCGGTCAAGGGCCCCTCGGCACTGAACTTTTTCACCCCGGATTTGAAGGGCGAACTCGTTGCATTGAACGGAGTTTCCGGAATGCCATACAATAATTTCGCGGGCGGAAGCGCTGGAACAATCGACAGCATTGATGACGTGTTCGCGCTTGTTGAATCAGGGCAGATGTGCGTAACCAATTCAGGGGATTCCACAAAATTCTGGTGGAACCCGCAGACTATTTACACTCAAACCGGCCTCGAAAGGAACATTTCGGATGAAACCGACAAGCTGGTCGCGGGACAGACGTGCATAGGGTGAGAACCGAAAATTCTGTCGGCAAAACATTTCAAAAAAATGTCCGGGAAAGCACCCCTGAATCCGCTAAAAAAAGCTTTATTAACATCTAAACCAATTAGTATTTCGGTTCCAATGGCAGAATTCGAAGCCAGCGAAGGCTCTGGCGATTACGCTGAAAACACTGTTTTTGACTCGGTAAAAGAGGCTTTGCAGGACAAAAAAGTGCTTGCGGGAATAGGCGTTGTTGCGCTGATTCTCATTGGCGCAATCGTTTTCTTTTTGCTTCAGCCGCAGGGCAGCGGACAATTATCAGTAAGCGTCGAGAATGCGGAAGGCCAGGCCTTGTGGCGCGCACAGGTGAAACTCAATGGGCTGGAAGGAACCTTCTCCGGAATAACTGACAAGCAGGGAAGAATAATTTTTACGGAAGTGCCCATTGGAAAGGAATTCACTCTCGAGGTTTCCGGAACCGGATTCAAAACAGCGAAACAGGTTTACGCTTTGAAAAGTGCCCGAGATTCGCTCTCAGTGAAGCTCGGGCCTGAACAGGGCGAGGAAGCGCAGCTCAAGGCAATAACAATCACCGGCGCCAATGGAATCAGGCTTGACGGAAAACTCGCGAGCATTGAACTGAGCTGTTCACGCGGCGTTCCTATAAACAATCCCGTTAGGCAAACCACAACCGGAAAAATTGATGTTGAGGCGCCGAGCGGATGCGGTTCGCTCATGGCGCGCGCAATCTCGGCGGGATTCGAAACGAACACCTTCAACCTGAGCGAATCTGAAATAGTGAGGCTCGAGGCCNTTCAAGTGCAGACCGGGACCGCAAAAATAATCCTGAAGGACTCATCGCAGAGGCTTGTGAGCGGGACCGAGGTTTCAATTGCGGATTCGAGGGGAATTCCTACAGGAGACAAGGAAATCACTTCATTCGGCGAAGCGGATTTTTCGCTCGAACCAGGAAACTACACGGCAAGCGTTTATGATTCCTCGCTGCAGTACGCCTCGGCAGAGAAGCAATTCAGTGTAACCGCGAATTCGCAGACAACGGTCAATGTGGAGCTTTCCGTGAAGCCTATAGGGACAATAAAGGCGAGCGTGGTGGACGCGAAAAGCAATGCAAAAATAGTGAACGCGAAAGTGGTTCTCGAGGACTCCGCGGGAAAAAAGTATTCAAGGGAATTCACGGGCCCTGAAGCGGGCTTTCCCGTGACCGAAGCCGGAACGTACAAGCTGTACGCGATTGCTGACGGTTACTCGCTGAGCAGCGCGGTGCAGATAAATTCCTCCGAACTCGCGGGCGGAGAAAAAAGCTTTGTCGTGAAACTCGACAGGTGCACGCCAAACACCTGCGGCGTCCTCAGGGCAAAGGTCACTGATGAGGATGGCCTTCCGGTGGTGAACGCGAGAGTGGCACTCACGGATTCGGCTACCGGTTTTTTCGCGGAGGAATACGGGCTGCGTTACACCGACCTCAACGGAACCGCAATATTCAGGGGCGTTGGCTCGGGCAAGTTCGTTGCATTGGCCCAAAAGTACCCAGCAGAAGGAAGCTCGCAGGCGTTTGATGTTGTGAAGGGAATTGATTCCGAGGCAGCTGTCCGGCTCACAATCGGCAGCGGCACGATAAGCGTTGAGGCAATTGATGCGGACGGAAAACCCGTTCCGTTCGGCTTCGCGGACTTCAGGACCGAAACCAGCGAATCCCTTGGAAAACTGCCCTTGAATTCAGAGGGAAAAGGCTCATTGGAAACCAAGGCTGACAAGAGGGTTTTCATTGTTGTCGAGGCGCAGGGCTACACTTCGTTCACTTCACGGGCAATGCAGATTTATCCGGAGCAAGTGGTAACAGTCAAGGCTGTTCTGCGCAAAGAGGTTTTGGGCGAGGAACCGCAGATTGAATTCATTGGATTGTTTGACGAGAACAACAAGGCTGTGAAAACAATGGCCGCGGGAAAAACCTATGCGGCGAAATTCAATCTCATTGTTCCAAGCGAAGCCGAGTACTCTGAATTAGGTGTTTTCCTGCACACAGGAGACGATTCAATAGTTGAGAAGGACGGGCTTTACATCAACTCGGTGAACGCGCCGAAAGCCTCGGTTTTGAAAGGAGCCACTTACAATGCGCCGAACGGCACCGATGTTGACGAGGAGAACGTCACTAACGGCGAGGCGAAATGGGCTTCAATTGTGTGGAACGAGGACGAAATCAGGCAGGGAATTTACGAAATCAATGCCGAAATAAAGGTGCGCGATTCAGTAACTCCGGGAAAGTTCCTGCCGATTTATTACAGGGCATACGGAATCAATGCGGAAGGCGAGTTTTTGCGCGATCCTGTTGACAACGAGCTTGGAAAAGGAGAGGACACGGCTTCGAAGGGCGCAATGTACGCGAACGCGCATGAA
The DNA here is from genome assembly GCA_000402355.1 of Candidatus Iainarchaeum andersonii SCGC AAA011-E11. Classification (GTDB taxonomy): domain Archaea; phylum Iainarchaeota; class Iainarchaeia; order Iainarchaeales; family Iainarchaeaceae; genus Iainarchaeum; species Iainarchaeum andersonii. The sequence goes on along the minus strand of AQRS01000042.1, from coordinate 14,002 downwards.
ATAACAATGTACGAGGGCGCACAGGAAACTTGCGATGACAGCTTTTGTTACAGCGAGAAGATGCTGGATGAAAAGGAAGGCCTCTTCCTGAACGCGCCTTACGAGCTCAGGGTTTTCGGGAATTATGCGTTCGATTTCACAATCACCAACAATTCGGATGCCGTGCATAACAACGCGCAGATAAGGATAAAGAATTCTTCCGGAAGCACGCTCGCGGAAAAGAAGCTCGGCATAAGCTCATACAAAATCACGAACGCGGATTCGCAGGAATTCTCCTTGCAGAGAAGCACTTTCGAAATGGGTCCAATTGCTTTGGGGGACTTCAGCAGGAACAAGAGCGTTTCAGGCGCATTGAAACTCAAAGCGCAGGAAACCGGCGACACTGCTTTGCAGATGCAGGTTGTTTCCGACCAAGTCATTGTTTTCGAAAAGATTGTAGCGGTAAAATCCGTGAACCAGAAGGACCTCAATGTTGATGTCCAGCCGCAGACGCTTCCCGCGTTCACGCCCTTCGATTTGAATGTTTCGGTGAGGCTGTTCAATGCGGAGGATGATTTCGAGGAAGTCAAGGACGCGTTCGTCAAGGTAACGCGCGTTTCTCCTGACAGGGCGAAAAGCGTTTTCACTTCAAGCACTAACGGAGGCGGCATGGCATTCATAAACATCCCCGCTTCCGAACCCGGAACGAGAATAACCATTACTGTCGAGAAAGAGGGTTACGCCGGAAAAACGATAAAGATGCAGGTGACAAAAAACATTTTGAAATTCGTGCCGGACAAAATTACTTCAGGCTTGGACCTTTCAACCAACACCGAAGAAAGAATTTCGCTCAAGGCAACAAACCTCGTGCCGGTGAATCTCAAGTTGGTGCAGATGCGGTTCAGGGGAAACTTTTTGGGTTTATTGGACGAGCAGCGCATGAACAATTTTGTTGCGCAGTACATTAATCAGGCGGAACTCGAACCCAATTTCGAGTCATCGTTCAATCTTCTTACGGCCATAAGCGATGACGCGAAACTCATTACCGAGCCAACCGAAGTGAAGGGGCAGTTGTTCATCGAGGTTGAAAACAGCGATGGAACAATTTCCTGGCCGTTCGAAATTCCTGTTGCCATAAAAATTAATCTCGCGGAGGCGCCGCAGGAAGGAGGGTGCCTCGAGGTGACATTGAAGGAATGGAAGGACGCAACCCTCAGCGGACAGGCGCAGGTTGAGTTTGAAATAGTGAACAATTGCCTTACGCAGAAAAACGAGCCGCTTGACTTGAGGAGCCTCAAGGCGAAAATCGAGTGGGAGAGCAACAAGTACGGGAATGTCGAGCTGCACATCACTGATAATGATTCTGGGCAGGAGGCCGCCGAAACCCTGAACGAAGCAATTTACAGCACGATGTTTGACGTTGTTCCCGCAGGAAAAAGGTACACGGGCCTGCTCATTTTCACGCCAAAGCCCGGAACAATCGGAAACACCGCAAAATTCAAAGTGATTATTGATGCGGCACAGCTCACGAATGCGGGCGAGCAACTGGTGGGCGCGAGCAACGCGATTGAATCCGAAATCAACATCATTGATTTGAGCCAGTGCATCACTTACACTCCTGATGCGGAAGCAGGCCTGACGATTGAAAGCGCGCAGGAACAGGGAACAATTGCGATTGATTCCGCGAAATGCGGGAACGTAACCATAGACTTCTGGCTCTGCAAGAGCGACGATGAATGTTCAGGGGGCGTGGAAGGAGGAATAACGGTTAAGCCTGAACAGTTCACTCTCACTCCACAGAATTCGGGCAAGGCGGTTTCGGTTGCGCGCGAAGAGATTCCGGGCCTTTACGGAATCCCCGTGTTTGTGAGGACTCCGGGAACAAACTACAGGCAGGTTGGAAACATTGACGTGCTCGTGAAGCCCTCGCCGAAGGATGCGCTCACGCTTTCAAAGTACGGGTTCTCGATAAAGGGAAACGGGGCAAAGGATTCCGCCGAGCTCACGAACAAGTTTTTGAGCCAGACGGTTACGGTTGACGCCTCGATTTGCGATTGGGGACAGGCAACGGATAACGCGCAGAGCTGGTTCAGCTTGCCATACGCAGGAGCAGGCGCGATACTCGGCGCGATAAAGGGAATGGAAGCCGCGGCGGAAGCTTCGAAAGACGCGGCGAAAGGCATGTCGCAGCAGGCCTCTGCGTCCCTCGATGCAGCCAAACAGGCGGCCGCAGTTGCACAGCAAACCGACAAGACATCGACAACCACGCTGCAGGATGTTTGCACCACAATTGGCAGCCAGGGGCTTTCCGGCGCCACACAAGCCGAAGGGGCTTGTTCAACTGTAGCAACTGTAAAAACTCCTTTGGCCGCTTCAAAAGTGGCATTAAGTAATGCATTCAGTACGTGCAATGCGCTTTCTGGAAAAGCACGGGGTGTAGAGGCATTAAGCGGAAACCAGATAGCGGAGATAACAAAAGGGACAAAATTTTTGGATAATGGAGCATTTGACGGAGCAGCCTCAATCAACCCGCAGAAAGCTCAGCAGATTGCTGAGGTACAGGCCGGCGTACAATCAATCAGCGGGCAACTTCAAACCGCAGCCGGTTCTTATGGAACCGCTTTGACTGCATCAACAGGTGAGGCATGCACTTCAATATACAATTCCGCTTCATGCGCCGCGTGCAATACAGCACTTGCAAATGCTTTGGGCGGCACACAGGCCAGCACCAGCGCAGTTGAATCATATGCAGGTTCACAGTTGGCGGAATCCGAAATAAAAAACAGCGGAGTAAAAGCAGCCATTGCAGGGGCAAAAAAGGCAGCAACAGATTCGTGGGCAAAGCTGGACAAAGTAATTAAAGCAGGCTCCAAAGGCACTTCTATATTCGGAAGCCCCGGATTAATTTTCAGCGCATACACAGTCGGTGGATTCCTCGCGGGAGGAATAATCGGGAATCTTTTCGGGACGCAGCAGAACAACCCATGTTTGCAGCGCTACTCGAATGATTTGCCGGCTTATGTAATAAATTTGCTTGAGGGTTCGAGAGCGCAGTCCGAACTAAAGAACATCGGGGTTTCGCTGGACACGGAATCCGCGCAGATTCAGGGTGACTTTGCGTCACAATCAATGGGAATCGTTTTCACGAACAACGGCATCGAAGACCCCAGGCCTGTTTACGACACGGTCACAATCAATGCAACACAGCACCTGTACGCGAACCCCACGAAAATCGAGAAAGGCAATTCGGATTTCGGCCCGTTCAATGTGCCCGACCAGAGCACGGTTAATCTTGAAGCGAAAATACATTTGAAATTCAAGACACAGGAAGTCGAGGAAACAATACCTGAGTTGACGTTCGACACGCTTTCCTGTACTGCAGGAAACCAGATAGGAAGGACCGGCGAAGGCGCACTGCCGAAAGTCAAGCTCAAGTGGAACTTCGGTTCGGGAGACGGAATTGAGCAGGACACGTGCCTCGAAACAAACCCCGATGGAGTGTATTGTGACGCGACACAGTTCTCGATAATGCTCAGCAGGCGCCTGAATAATTTGAGGGAATTCTTCGACCAGAACCCTACTTCATTGAAGTGCCCGGCAAACCCTTTGGCCGCAACTGTAAATGGAATCTCATCGGATTTGAATGTTGTTTCCACACAAACAACAGGCGAGTGCTACATAAGTGACTGGACCGGTTATTTGGATGGCGAGCCCGCAATAAAGAAGCTCATCGAAGCCAATGAGAGCACAATTACCTGGACACCCGCCATTCCGAACAAAGAGGCTTTTTTGGACACGATACATTTCAATGCCTTGCTCATGCATGATGCCTTCACGGATGATTTCCAAAGCGATTTCGCACGGCATTACTCGGATGAAAGGTTTTTCGATACCCCTGACTGGTTCCACAGCCTCGGCCTTGATTCAAGCGGAAAAAGCTACGGAATCGGAAAGCTTTTCAGCGACGGGAAAATAAATTTCGCGAACCGCTACTTTGATTCCGAGAGGCTTTCGGGCGCGGGCGTCCACGAAGTCCTCATCAGTGTTGCACCAAGCAACAATTCATTCAGGTTCTTCAATTCCAATGGGGAGCCGAACGTGAACCTCAAGGTTCAGCTCTATCTTTTGAAGGACCCGAACCCGAATTCGGTTTTCTATTCGTTGCCGCTTGACGGCCTTGTGGGCTTGGAGGGAAACAGCTTCAACAGGCAGGGTTATGGCGTTGCGTTCAGCAACAAGGATGCAACGGAATTCGTTTCAGTGAACAACGAGACCCAGCCGTTCAAGACTTACACTGATTCCGGCAGCAACCCGGTTGCGTTTGTGAATACTGATGTTGACACGGGCTTCTTCAGCCTCAATTCCTCGCCCTCGAAAAGGGGAAACCTGCTTATAGTTGAAAGGACTTCATCAGGCAAAGGGGACCTGAAATTCCAGCCATCAAAGGCTACTCCCGTTGTGATGAAAGTGACGGCAAAGGACATTACGGAGGAAAGGCTCGGCGCGTTCTATTCCGTTTCCGAATCAAACGTGCCTGTCGGGGTCGGCAGCACAATGACCTTCTGGAGCGGCGCGGGAGCCTGCCTCGACTTTTCCGGCTCGTTGATTACTGATTCGTTCGACAATTCCCCTGACCGCGCGGCAACATCCAAGGACACACTGTTGAACTGGCAGCGCGCATATGGAGTTGACTTTGGAAAAGTGAATTACGCCGGCGACGTTTACCTGAGGACAATTTTCTATACGCCTCCGGGAAAGGAAATGAGCCTTGGCATTGAGGCGCCTGAAGGAGGGCTTGAGTTCCTGACCCCTGACAATTCAGGGGCAAAGGTTGCGCTGAATGGGGTTTCAGGAACGCGCTTCAACAGCCCATCGGGCGGAAGCCTTGGAAACGTGCAGAGCATTGACGACGTTTTCGGCTTAGTCAAGGAACAGCGCGTTTGCGTTGTCGATTCCGGCAGGAAGGCGAGCTTCTTCTGGAACCCGAAGAGCGTTTACGAACTGAGCGGAACGCAGAGGGACATTTCCGATTTGACGAATTCATTGGAAGCGGGAAAAACCTGCATTGGTTATGATGGGTGAATGGAATGATTGGCTTTGTTTTTTTGGATATTTTCGAATTGTTCGGGGACATTAATTTAATACTCAAGATTTTTGTGCTCATGACCATTGCGAGCTGGGTGAAAAACCATGTCGGCGGGGGCCCGGTCTCGTGGATAATCATGGCTGGAATGGGTTACTTTATTCTCTTTGACGGCTGGAAAATATTCGGCCCGATTTACGTGCTTTACATGATGCTGATGTTCGGCGTGAGCGCAATCATAATAGACTTCTTCTTCGTTACGGCAGGGGGAGCGCCGAAACCCGAGAGCCTCGAGGGCATGGAGAGCCCCGTGAGCAGCGGGGTTGACATGGCAAAGAGGATGGCACAGCACGGCGCAATGCAGGCCGCGCGCAGGCCATTGAGGCGATGATGGAATGAATCAAAAAGGAAACATAATTTTTTTGATAATAGGCGCGCTCCTTATCCTCGCGATTATTCCCGTGCTGATAACCACTTTTTTCTGGCCCGCAAAATTGCTCATGCAGATAATACTGATTTTCGTGATTTACACCACTGTAAGGGGCTTCATGGGTTCGGGGAGCCTGGTGCTGATTATTTCGGCAATCCTGATTTATTTCATGGTTTTCAAGTGGTTCGAGCTGTTCCTCTCGCTTTATATCCTGCAGACGCTTCTTGGCTTGCAGTTCCTTTCAGTTGTCATTTGGGGAGTGGGCACAAAGCTCAGGGGATAATAATTTATTTGGATGAAACATAACCTTTATTGGGATGCACATGATTTTCCTCGCAACGCTTGCCGATAATATCTGGATAATAATCACGCTCTTCCTTTTCGTGTGGATTTACGGCTGGGCGAAAAACAACCTCGGCTCGGCAAAGCTGGCCATATTGTTTTCGCTCATAGTGGTTTACCTGACTTTTTATTCATACCCTGTTCTCGTCTGGATTCTCGTGGCGCTGTTCATACTCCAGATTCTCGGAAAGGACTTCCTCGCGCAGATCAATCCTTTTGGCGGGGACCAGTTGAGGTGAATGCTTATGCGAGCGAAGCGAACAAGCCCTACCGAACGAAGTGAGGTAGCATACCCTGCCAGCGGGGGTTTCCGCTGATGCTGCGAGTGAAACGAGCCAGACATGTTGAGCAGAGCGAAACATGGCACCTCCCCAACCGAGGTGTCGGTTGATGGACACATTTAATTTTTTGGTCTCGATTTTGATAATGCTCATCGCAATCCAGGTGCATGAAACATGGATAGTGCTTGCGGTGCTCATAATAAGCATACTGACCTCGAAAAAGCTTTCCACGATAATCGCGTTTATAATCGCAACCGGCGTGCTTTACCTTGTCGTGGGAATCGGGAACATTGACGATTTGTGGCCCATAGCAATATTCGGCCTGCTCATTGTGGCGATTCTCCTTGGCTCCGGAAAGGAGGATGATGCAGGGCAGCCGCCCGGAGGAGGCTACGGCGACCTCTTTGGAATGGGCGGGGGCTACTGATGCGCCAGATTATACTGTTAGTAATTCTTTTGGTGCTCGCGCTTCTCTTTGTGCAGGCGCAAATCGTTTGGGCAGCCTACCTGGTGGTTTTCCTGATAATTGCCGAGCTTGCGGGAAACATTTTTGCGGGCATCTTCAGTTTTTTTGGCTCCCTGTGGCGCGGCCTCGGGGACACAATTGCGGCCGAAGGAAAGGAAATGGAGGCGGCAAAGCCGAAGGGCCCGAGCGGAAAGGCGTTTGCGGAGGACGTGCTTTCAAGCTCATCCAAAGCGGTTGCTTCGGGGGAAAAGGCGAAGCACGAGAAGAAAAAAATCGAACCCAAAACCGGGCTCTTCAATGTGCTCAATGAGCTTGCGGGGAGCACGCTTGACAAAATCACGAAACTTTTCAAGTGAAAAAAACGCTTGTTTTTTTGGCTCGGATGAAGCAGCGCAAATCCGGAAAATTCTTGAAGCCAAAAAAATTATTTCTTTTTCAGCGAGAGCAGCGTCTGCCTGTCGGTTTCCAAAATTTTTTTGAGCAGTGATTGCAGCGCGTTCGTGTTAGCCTTTATTTCGCCGAGCTGTTTCTCGATTGAAATGAGGCGCGCATCGAAAGTGTCGATTTTTGCTAGCTTTTCGGGGGCAATGGAAGCCGAATCCATTTTCGAGTGCAGTTCCGAAACGCCCTTATGGACCTCATCCAGCTTCTGCGAGTGCTCGTCAAGAAGCTCGTGAGTGGTTGCGTGCTGTGCGGACTGTTCCTGCCTCATTGATTCGATTTGTTCGGAACCCTCATCTTCCTCCAAATCGTCGCCTGGTTCGCCGCTTAATTCGCCTTCCTGAACTTCTTCCCCTGCATTGTTGGTTTCCCCCGTGGAACCGCCCCTTGCTTCCTGAATGACCTTGGTTATTTCGTCTTCGCTGAGGTTGACGCCCTCGAGGGTCGAGCGTATGGTTGCCTCGTCGACTCCGCTTGAGAGCATTCTCTTTACGGTCTGCATCACTATATCGTTCGAAACCAAATCCAAAACCTTTTGCGTTTTTGCGCTTTACTATTTAGGCAAATTTATATATATTAATTAACCCCTAAAGCCTAAAGATAGCATGGAACTGTTCAGGATAGCCAATGGGCCGTGGGAAAAGCTGTTTTCAGGCAAATTCCAACAGCACGAGGTCGAGCTTTACTCAAACCCGGAAAAGATACTAATGGTGCTTGTTTTTGAAAAAAAGCTCGATAGGGTCGAGGGCGCCATTGTCGAGCTTTACAAGGTCATGCACGCGACCGGGGACGCGGAGGCGTTTGTTGAAACCCTGCCGCGCGAAGCGCTCGTCATTACGAAGCATGACGAGAGCCAGACAATGAAATTCCTTTTATTGGGCAGCAAACCCGCTTATGTGCGCTGGACGGAAGATGACTTCACGCGCGAAGTCGATTCTCTCGTAAAAAGGCTTTCAACCTCGGCCACGCTCACCAAGGATGTTTCAAAGGCATACGAGCTCACTCTTGAAGAAATTTCGGAAGCCAACGAGTCCGTGCAGTCAGCGTTCTTTGCCCAGCCCATGTTGACGCCATTGCTCGCGACGGCCTCGCACACGACGGCCGAGGACATAGGCGATAAAGTCGTGAAATCGGTCACGAAAGGCGAGGTAATAATCGGGCTCACGCGGGACAGGCAGAAAGTGGTTGAGCCGCTCGCGCTCTTCATGCGCACCATTGTCACGGATGGCGAGCCAAAGGACAGGAAAAGGGTGCTGCAGGTCATCATTGAAGGTGCGCTGCTTTCCAGCACGCCAGCCATAATTTTTGACCGGGACAATTCGTACCAGAAAATGGCGCAGGGCAGCAGGAATTCCGCGGAACTCCAGAAGTACATGGTTGATTTGGACCCGATCGGCTTCCCCGTGAAAATCCTTACCCCTGGGGAAAGCGTCGTGGTTGACCTGAACACCCTTTCTACTGAGGGGTTCGCGGAAATCCTCGGCGTCGGGGAAAAGGATTTCGCGAGGATTCTCAAAATGGTGCTCGCAAAAGGAAAGGTGAAATCAACGGCCGAACTTATTGAGGCTATTGCCAATACAAGGCAGACCGAGGAGTTCAGCGAGTTCCAGATCCAGAAGACCGCGCGCATAATGAAGCTTGCGGAAATAATTTACCCGAACATTTTCGGCGGCGAAAACAATGTCGAGGACATGGTGAAGGGAAGCTCCGCCAACATTGCCAGGGCAACGGTGATACGCGTGGATTCGGTTGATGAAAAGGCCGCCGCACTAATCGCGCATTCCATACTGCGTTCCCTCTCGGCATTTGTCAAGGGCATGGAAGGCCGGAATGTGAAGGCGATTGCGGTGATTCCTGAAGCGGGAAAAATCCTGCCGAATGAAAAGGAACTGATTGTTTCAAGGGAAATTTCTGAAATGCTGAGGGAATTCCAGAAAAACGGGCTGGCTTTCGCGGTTTCCGCGGGCTCAATGATTGACCTCCGCGCCGATTTGAGGAAAGAATGCGAAACGAACCTCAGCATTGTGAGCGGGAACGACGTGAGCGTGCAGATGAAGAACAGGAAAGGGTACCGCGTTTTGGTGCGCCCGACATTAAGCGTTGAATGAGGTTTTGTTCATTTTCCTTTTTTCTGCGGCGCCCGCTTTCCGAGTGCCTCATTCAAATCCTTGACGGTTACAAACTCTAATGGATTGATTGAGTCAATCACGTACTTCATTTCCTTGAGTTCCTCGGCTTTGGCATAGGTTTCCTTCACAAGCTCGAGCTCGGACTGCAGCGTGAGTATGAGTTCCGAGTTTTCCACGAGCTTCCTGCCCATATCGGAGAAGCCCCCGCCAATGCCGCCTTCTGAATCAGGATTCCTCGGCAGGCCGCCTTCCTGCAGCGCCTTTATTTTCTTGTTGAGCACAAGCATGTTCCTTGCGAGGATTTTTTCGTTGCGGATTATGTACTTGAGCTTCTGCGAAATAACCAGGATGCTCGTGTTCAATGCCCTGACGTCGCTGCTGGTTTTTGAGAGGAATGTCTGCGCCTTCGGCGCGAACTGCCTGTCCCCCTGCGGAATTCCCTGAGGGATTCCCTGAGGCTGCATTTGTTCCCTTTGGTGGTGGTGCGGAGGCATTGTTGAAAAACCCTTATAATAAAGTTTTTGGCATTAAAATATCACCATGGCCGCTAATAAGCTTTATGGAATGTTGCTTGACTGCGATTACAGAGTGGATGAGCACGGCACCGCGGCCATACAGCTTTACATCAGCACAGAGAAGGAAATAGTGTCCCTTGAAGACCATTCATTCAGCCCGTATTTTTATGCCCTCACAAAAAACACGGAAGCCACAATCAACGCGCTGAAAAGCCATGATTTCGGCGAGGGCACAAAGGCGCTGCGCGCGGAAAAGGCCGAAAAGGATAACGCGAAAGGCGCGGTAAAAATTTTTTTCAAAAATCCGCAGGACCTCGTAAAGGCCCGCGACAAGATAGAGGAGGTTGAAGGGGTTTTCGAAAAGCGCGAATTCGACATACCTTTCGCGGACAGGTATTTGATTGACAAGTCATTGAAGCCAATGGCCGGCATGGAGGTTGAGCATGAAGGGAAAGAAATCAAAAAGGCGGTTTCAAAAGAAAGCGCGAAGCACGAATTCAGGATTGCGGCAATCGACCTCGAAACTTATTCACCGGGGCGCTTTTCAGACCCAAAAAAAGACCCAATATTAATGTGTGTCATAGCCACGGAAAAAAAGGGCGTGGTTTACACTTACAAAAAAACAAAGGCAAAGGACGTGAAGATTTTCGCGAATGAAAAGGAAATGCTCGGAGCCATAATGGCTGATTTGAGGGCAATGAAGCTTGACGTGCTTGTCACTTACAATGGCGATTCATTCGATTTGCCTTACATAAAGGAGCGCTGCGCGAGGCTCGGGGTTGAATGCGATTTCGGCTTCGGCTCCGTTAACATAAGGAACCGGGGTTTATACCACGAAGCCTCGCTGAAAGGAACACAACACCTTGATGCGTACCAATTGACAAAATTCATGGGGCGCATCGGCGCCATAAGCCTGATTAAATTCGATTTGGAAACCGTTTCGGAAAAGCTTTTTGCAAAACCCAAGGAAAAGGTCCAGGCGCATGAAATCAACGAGCTCTGGGACAAGGGAGAAATAGACAGGGTTGTGGAATACAACCGCGAGGACGGCAAAGTGACGGTAAAGCTCTGCACCGAGTTTTTGCCTTTGCAATTGGAGCTTTGCAGGATGCTGCACCTCACTCTACAGGACACTTCAAGGGCCTCATCCTCGCAGATGGTGGAGCAATTGCTCATACTCAAAAATTCTGAGAAAAATTGTTTGGCTCCGAACAAGCCTTCGGAAAGCGAGATAAATCAAAGGACGCTGCAGACATTCGAGGGCGGATATGTAAAGGAACCCGTGCCCGGCCTGCATGAAAACATCGCTGTTCTGGATTTCCGCTCTTTGCACCCGACAATAATAATTTCGCACAACATTTCACCAGAAACATTGAAATGTGAACACGAAAAATGCAGGCACGGAAAGAATGTTTCTCCGGACAAGGACTGGTTCTGCGAGGAAAAAAAGGGGTTTTTGCCCGGAATACTTGAGGAGATTCTCGCGAAGCGAATTGAATTGAAGAGGCTGGCAAAGCAATTGGACAAAAAATCGCACGAGTACATTACCGTGAATGCGAAGCAGCACGCGCTCAAAATTCTTTTGAATTCGCATTACGGGTACCTTGGTTATCCGCGTGCGCGCTGGTATTCGCGCGAGTCAGCACGCGCCACAACTGCTTGGAGCAGGCATTACATCCGCGAGGTCAGCAATGATGCGGAAAAAGAAGGCTTCATTGTTCTTTATAATGATACGGACTCCTGCTTCCTCGAGATGCCGAAAGGCAAGGGAGAAAAGGAAGTCAGGGGTTTCATGGAATCAATGAATTCGAAATTGCCTGAAGCCATGGAACTTGAATTGGACGGCGTTTACAAGCGCGGAATATTCGTCACAAAAAAAGATGGCGGCGCAGCGAAGAAAAAATACGCGCTCATTGATTACAAGGACAATTTGAAGATTGTGGGCTTCGAGTATGTGCGGCGGGACTGGGCCGTGATTGCAAAGGAAACGCAGAAAAGTGTCATCGAAGCCATACTGAAAGAAGGAAACCCTGAGAAGGCGATCGCCATTACGAAGGAAACAATTCGGCGCCTCAAGGAAGGAAGCGTCCCGAAGGCGGAGTTGGTGATAATGAAGCAGCTCAAGAGAAAGCCCTCAAAGTACGATTCTCCGGGGCCTCAGGTTGCGGCAGCGCAGAAGGCAATGAACCGGGGAAAGGACATTGATGTGGGCAGCATCATAGCTTTCGTGGTTACAAAGGGGAACTCGAAAAAGATTTCGGACAAGGCCGAGTTGGAGGAGTATGTTGCGGAAGGCAATTATGACGCGGATTATTACATTGAGCACCAGATTCTTCCGGCTGTTGCGCTGATAATGCAGGAGCTCGGCTACGGAAAAGAAGACCTTATTCAAGGCGGGAAACAGAGCTCGCTGTTCAAATTTACGTAACCTTTAAAACCCGTTCCAGATGAACTTTTCTAAGTGAATTTTATGGACAAAACAGAGGTTCAGAATTACAAGAAGGCCGGCGAAATCACAAAAGAGATGCAGGAGCTCTCGGCAAAAAAGCTCAAGGAAGGCGCGAACCTTTACGAGTTTGCGGAGCACATCGAATCCGAAATAAAAAAGAAGGGGGGCGCTCCGGCGTTTCCTATAAATCTTTCAATGAATAATGTTGCTGCTCATTACACGCCTTCATTCGAATCCGAGGATGTTCTTCTAGGGGACACGGTGATTAAGGTGGATATCGGCGTTCATGTGAACGGCTTCATCGCGGATTCGGCTTTCACAATTGATTTTTCCGGCAAGCACAAGGAAATGGTTGAAACAACGGAGCAGGCCCTTGAAGAAGCCGTGAAAATGTTCAAGGAAGGCGTCTCTGTCGGCGCGCTTGGAAAAAAAATCGAGAGCACTTTGCGCGGAAAAGGCTTCAACCCAATTCAAAACCTAAGCGGCCACGGGGTTTCTGAATACGATGCGCATGTCGGCCCTTCTATACCGAACATTGCGAACAATGATTCAAGGAAAATCGAGGAGGGAATGGCTATTGCGATTGAACCTTTTGCGACCGATGGCGAAGGTTTTGTAAGGGAAGGCTCGCAGGCCGAAATTTTCCAGGTTGCGGAAAAAGTTCCGGTGCGGGGAATGGAGGCGCGCAAAATACTTGCTTTTGTGGAGGAGAATTACTCGAAACTCCCGTTTGCGGAGCGCTGGCTGCAGAAGGAGCTCAAAATGAGTGATTTTGCGCGCAAAATAGGCATGCGGGAACTCATGCAGAAGAAGTGCATAATGGCGTTTCCTTTGCTTAAGGAAAAGGAGGGAAAAACCGTTTGCCAGGCTGAAACCACGCTTTTGGCCCACGAAGGCAAGGTAATCCGCCTTCTTTAAAATTCTTGCAAATCAAATTATATTAACGGGTTTCTTTCTTTTTGGTACAGCTTTTTCTTTCTTATCAAAGAAAGAAAAAGGTGTGCTCCCATCGTCTAACGGATAGGATTTCAGCTTGCGGAGCTGACGATCAGGGTTCGATTCCCTGTGGGAGCGTTCGCCAAAATAATTTGTGCTCCCGTGGTGTAGCCCGGATAGCATGAGGGCTTCCGGAGCCCTTGACCTGGGTTCGAATCCCAGCGGGAGCGTTATGTTGGCAAAAGATAAAGTATTTAAGTTGCGGCAACGGAATTATTTATTCAGGGGTGAAATTTAATGTTCGGCATGGGAAACAAAGACGCAAAGAATGCAAACAAGAAACAGATGAAAGTTGACGGATCCGGAAAGTGGGCGTGGAAAGGCAAAGACATGATGTAAATAATGCGCTTTATCCATTAACGCTTCCTCGCCACATATGTTGGGTGGAGCCTCGCCCCGTAAGGGACAGGGTTCTTTTTCCCTTTCTTTTTTCGTTAACTCTTTTCCTATACCCTTTCTTTTTTCACTAACTCTTTTCCTATTCTCTTTCTTTTTTCGTTAACGTTTCCTTGTCCCTATGGGACGAGGCCTCGCAAACCACCTGGTTTGCAAGGTTCTTTCTCTTCCAAAGAGAAAGAAAAAAGGTTATGCAGGAGGGAGGATTCGAACCTCCGAAGGCACTAAGCCACTGGGTCCTAGGCCCAGCCGAATCGACCGCTATCGGACTCCTGCAAGGGGGGCGTTAGCTTAACCATTATTGGGGCATCAGGGCATAAAAAACGCTTTGCTCGCATCTTCGGATTTTATATCAAAAGACATTAATTCTGAAACTTTTTTAAATGTCTTTTGATAGCTATAGCAGACCAATAAACTATTTCGGCGATATTTTTGGTCTGCTATCTAGCACCTTATGCCCAAGGGCATTAGGCCTCGTCCCCGTAGGGGACAAGG
>AQRS01000041.1 GCA_000402355.1 Candidatus Iainarchaeum andersonii SCGC AAA011-E11 | reverse complement strand
TGAGGAAGCGCTACTGGGGTAGCCACTTCTGGAGTCGAGGTAGCTTCTGCCGAAACATCGGCGTAGACATTGAAGTAGAACGCAGATATGTGAGGGCGCAAGGAGACATCCATCAAACGACTCTACAGAAGTGGGCGGCGTGAAGAGAAGCCCACCCCTTTAGGGGTGGGTAATTCACGCCTTCCTAAATGGTCAAAATTATAAAGCTGCAGAGCATCAATCTCTACATTGCTTTTTTGGAGGTGAAAAATTGAACACAACATTATTTTCAACGGTCCTTTTATCGCTCATAGTGGCACTTGCAGGCTGCGCCGCCCCTGGGACAAACACATATGTAGGCCCGGACGGCACAACAGTCACAACAAATACAGGTCTTACTTCAGGCTGGTGCACTCCCGGAGCCCAATGGAACGCAGCGGGTCCGCAGGGAAATGCGAACTATACAATTGAAGGCGTGCAGGCTGATGGAAGGTGCAAAGCAAACTACCAAATGAATACCGAGGACGGCCAGGCCACTGTAGAGTACTACTTCGACAAGGATGGCAAAAACGTCTCAATGGTACTGATAGGCCCCGACGGAACGCGCCAGGAATTCAATCTCGGAACGACGCAATGATTTTTCGGGAAAATTTTTCCCGAAACTTTTTTTTATTTATCCTGTTATTTCCACTCAAGCTTTTCCCCTAATTTTATTTCTGAAATTTTTTCGGGCTGTAGCTCGACAAAATACTTTGCGGCTTTCTTTGGAGTATAATTCAGCATCCACGGCTTCAAAACAGCCTTATCAACGACTTTTTTCTCCGAATCCAAAAAAACAATTCCAATAGGAAAAAAAACGAAGAACATGTGCACGCTCGCGCCGAGCCTTGATTCGCGGGGCAGTTCAAAAACGAGCGCGTAATCAAAATTATCTGCGCGCTCAAACATTAAACCCTTAAATTTTTGAAAAAAAGTTTTTGCAAAATGAACATTTTTAGAAATAGTTTTTCCGCTCGCTGAATTAATTAGTGGCATTTTGAATCAGCGCTTCTTTTTTTCTTCCATTATCATTGCGAGGCTCGGAACCTTTATTTCCTCCAGCATTTCCCTTGCCTTTTCAATCGGGATGCCGCCGCTGTACTGCTCCTTTTCCACCTGCGCCCTGATGTCCTCTATTTCGCGCAGCTTCACAACCATGTTTCCAAGAATTTTTTCGAGCTCGTGCTGCTTGTTTTTCGCGGCAATCTGCTTCAGCCCCTCGATGCTCTCGTTGCGCTTGGCCATAGCAGAATAAAGGTTTTTTTTAGTTAATAAAGGTTCTCAAAACGCGTTTTTGTGAAAGTTAATTTTGGCTGCTCCGTTCCAAGGATAGTGTTTTAAAGTTTGCCAGATTGATTAGTTTCAGGCATCCGGTTAAATTCGCTAGGTTAACTGATGCCGTTAAAGTTGTTCTTAGTAGCCCCGTCGTCTAGCGGCCAAAGAGATACAGTTTACATTTGTGTAAGTGCTGGTTTCTGCCGAAAGGATGACAGCCTCTGGAGCTGTATACCCCGGTTCGAATCCGGGCGGGGCTATTCAGGCAACTTTTTTTTCTTTTTTTATTGCCAAAACAAATATATAAAAAGTTCGGATGCACTAATCCCTATGGTTTATATGGAGTATAAGGTTGTTTTAGCCAAGGATGTCGAAACCGGCTGGTATGTTGTTGAAGTTCCGGCTTTGCCGGGCTGCATTTCCCAGGGGAAGACAAAGGCACAAGCCCTCAAAAATATTAAGGATGCAATCAGCGGCTATCTGGAAAGCATAAAGAAGCACCCAGAAGAAAAAGTGTTCAAAAGAAAAGTGGAAATTGAAGCGGTTTCAGTAGCCTGACAGTATTACTGTTTTCTTTTATTTTCTCAGTTTTTTCTGGATTTTAGTGGTTTTGATGAAACTTCCGGTTCTCTCTGGCATCAAAGTGATAAAGGCCTTGAAAAAAGCGGGGTTCGAGGTTGACCACCGGACCGGCGGGCATTTCATTTTAAGGGAAAGCAAGGGGCCATTCAGGAGGGCAGTAGTCCCGAACCACAGGGTTATTGTTCCCGGAACTTTGCTTTCTATCCTGAAACAAACCGGGCTTTCAAGGGAAGAGTTTCTGAAACTGATTTGAATTTAGTGCCAACCCTGGTTTGAATCCGGGTGGGGCTATTAAGCGGCTTTTTTTCTTTTTTTGATTGCATTACGCAGTTTTCATGCTAAATTCTTTTCCATATACAAATCTGTTTTATTCTTCAGACTCAGCATCCTTCCTACTTTGTAATAAAATCTTTTGAAACCTTCGGGATTTTTCACTTTTGTGACTGACGTGTGTTTCTCAGGTCTTAGTAATCTTAGTCTTTTGAATCCGAGGCTCCTTGCTCTTTTTTCAATTTCATAACCAATCAAGCGTGGCCACTCTTTTTTCACAAGTGGCTCCACAGTTGTGCCTTCAGGTAGGTGTGTTTGAACGTCATGTATTGATAGAACTTTTTGTCCGTTCTCTTTTGAACAACGTACCGTCATGAATGCTATTGAACCCAAACCTTTTCTATTTGATTTTGCTTTGGTAATCCACACCGACACAGGGGCAAGGTCTACGAATTGCATTAGATCCGTGGTTCCGAATTCGATTTTGTGTGGCTCCATTAATTTTTGCCCTTTTATTTCTGTAACAATTATTGGCTCGCTTCCGGAGTTTATGAGTTGCATTGACAATACCAAGGAACGGCGCATCTCCAGTTCCGGTATTCCTTGTATTTCAAACCAAGTTTTTATCGCTTCAATCTGTGACAACCTTTCACTAGTTTTTGGATTTTCCGACAATTTTCTGGCAAGTCTCCTGTATCTCTGTAGAGTTTGTTCGGGGCTTCTCCCGTGCTTTTTAGCTAATGCTATTACTCTTTCAGCCCTCTTTAGCCCAAGTTCTTCAACGGCTTTTACCCTAAAATCCAAATTCTCGGAAGCCTTTAGTGCACGTTCCACAAAATTTGCGCCATGCCGGTTTATGTAATCAACGGCCTCAACATGGTTATATCCACGATTTTCCATTTTTTGTACCAACGTCATGAGTCTTTTGTATCCAGAGTATCCTGCTATTTCAAAAAAAGTGTGAATCGCGCCCCTGTCGCCCCCGAAGTATTTTGGAATGTCGTGTTTTTTCACTCTTGTATATTTTAGTGACATACAAGTAATAAACGCCGGACTATTATATTAGTTTTCATGGTTCAACAAAAATTCCAGACGACAGCCTCTGGAGCTGTATACCCCGGTTCGAATCCGGGCGGGGCTATTCAGGCAGCTTTCCTTGGCTTTGCCCTGCTTTTTTGCGAATGCAAACGAATAAAAACAGAAAACCCGTGATTAGTTAAAGGCAAATACTTGAAAGGAGGTTGATTGATGGCAAATGCTGTTAGTGCAAAATCAGGTTCAGGGTTGGACCAGAATGTTGCCGGCGCGCTCGCGTACTTACTTGTCTTTATCACAGGAATATTGTTCCTTCTGATTGAAAAGAACAACAAGTTCGTGAGGTTCCACGCAATGCAGTCGACAATATTATTCGTCGCACTTTTTGTGCTGCAAGTAATACTTGGCATAACAATAATCGGTATCGTGCTTTTGCCCATTGTAGGCTTGGCCGGACTCATTCTTTGGCTTTTCCTCATGTTCAAAGCCTATAGCGGTGAAAAATACAAGCTGCCCATTATCGGCGACATGGCGGAAAAGAACTCGTGAATTTTCTTTGTGGAGATTTTTTTTTCTCCGCTACACCTTTTTTTTCTCCGCTACACCTTTTCTTTCTCTTTAACAAGAGAAAGAAAAGCTGTGCCAAAAGAAAGAGTGTTAAAGCTGTGCCAAAAGAAAGAGTGTTAAAGCTGTGCCAAAAGAAAGAGAGAAAAACTCGGGCTAAAAGAAAAGTGTCAGAATCTTATTCATTTTTCATGAAAAATCCGATAGGCTCTTCTGCGTCTTCGGTTCCTCGAAATTGCTTATCCTCACGCCGAACCTGCGCGCAACAAACCCTTTTTGCGCCGCAAAAAATTCCGTGAACAATTCGCGCGCAGTATCAATTATTTTGTGCTCTTCCTGCGTCGCGGCCTCGAGAGTTTTGCTTCTTGTCACGGTTTCCAATTTGTCCGAAATCAGGATTATTGAAACGGTTTTGAACGAAACCCTGTTCTTCAGCGCCTTTTCCGCGAGGTCCCTGGCAAGCGCCTTTGATTCCGAAAAAACTTTTTCACAATCGGAGGTGTTCTCCTTGAGGGTTGCGATGCGCGAATACTGCTGCTTCTCGCGCTCCTCCACCTCGCTATTGTCCATTCCAAGCGCTTTTTCATGGATTATTCTGCCGCGGTTCTCGCCGAACAGCCCCTGCAGTTCCGCAACGTTTGCCTGAGCCAGCTGCGGAATGTTGCTTATCCCCTTTTCCTTAAGCAGTTCGGCTGTTTTTTCTCCCACCCCATGAAGGTCAGAAATCCTTTTTGAGCGCAGAAAATCGGTTACTGTTGCGGGCGCAATCACCGTCAGGCCATCCGGTTTTTTCACGGAAGAAGCCATTTTCGCAATCAATTTGTTCGGCCCTATTCCGACGGAGCAGGTTACCTTCTCCTCTTCGAGAATTTTTTTCTTCGCCCCTTCCGCAATTTTTCTGGCTTCCGGAAAGCTCCCGCCGCTTTGCCGGGTAACATCCACATACGCCTCGTCAATGCCTACCTGCTCGAACTTTTCCGAGAATTCGCGGAGCAAATCCATTATGCGCGAGGAAACCTCGGAGTAATGTTCCCTGTCGGCAGGCAAAAAAACCGCGTTCGGCGCTTTCCTCTTCGCAAATGCAATCGGCATTCCGGCATGAACCCCGAATTCGCGAGCCCTGTAATTCGCGGTCGCAACTGCGCCGGAATCCTGGGTTCTTCCGGAGAACATGCACACAACAACGGGCTTTCCCTTCAGTTCAGGCTTGCGGAGCTCCTCGAGCTGCGCATAAAAGTAATCAAGGTCAATGTGCATTATGGTCCTGTTCATAAGCGCAAATCTTCATGCAACCCAACGGAAGCCCATGCCTTGAGGCATGGGTCGCTATCGCTCTTCCGTTCCGTTGACGGGAAGCCCACGCCTTTAGGCGTGGGTAATTCACGTCCTGAAGAACTTCACTGCCTCGGGAAAAAGGCGCCACATTGAAGGTTTCGTCATTATTTTTCCCACAAAGCGCGAGGGCTTGTCCATGTCGCCGAACTGGCTCAGGAACTCCCCGACCTTTGCCTTGTTCATTTTCCTGAAAAGCGCATCCATCTGGTCCTCGTTCTTCTGGTTCATGTACTGCCTTATTTTCCAGTGCAGCCTAAGCTCGTTGTTCAGCGTTGAGCAATTCTTTTCGTAATTCTTCAGCGGCGCATTGTTGCGCAAATGATTGTCAATCGAGTCCGCAAGGATGCGCGCCGCCTCGATGCCCAAAAGTATTCCGCCCCCGCTCGTTGCCTTTGTTTGAAAAGCCGCGTCTCCCACAAGCATAATGTTGTCCTTCACAATTCCCTTCAAAGGTTCTCCTATGGGAATCAAGGAACTGCATTTGTCGCAGAACTCTCCCGAAATGTTTTTTTCGCTCACGAACACGCTGAAGTCCTTCCTCACGTTTCCAGAGGTGCTGGCCAGCCCTACACGGGCGCGCTCCTCGCTCTCCGGAACAATCCATGCGAAAAAGTCTTTGGAGTAATCCCCGAAAAAAACCTGCACATACTTCGGGTCAAATTTTCCCGTGGCAACAACCTGGTACGCGTGAACAAAGTCCTTGAACGCGGTTTTGATTCCCATGATGTTCCTTGTTTTTGAGTTGACGCCGTCGGCGCCGACAACAAGCTTTGTTTTCACTATTTCGCCCCTGCCTTTGTGCTCCACGAACACGGTTTCGTTCCTCACGTCAATGAGCTTCGTGTTCAGCCTTAATTGTGCCCCGGCTTCAATGGCCCCGCGGGCAAGAACCCTGTCGAAATTCCCGCGGTTAATCACATACGCGACTGTCTCGCTCCTCTTGACCTCAACCATTTCGTGGTTCGGTGAAAAAATCTGTGCGCCGCGGATCTTGTTCATGAGGGTTTCTTCCACTTCCTTCCTAAGGTTTAGTTCCTCGACTCCTGAAGCGCTTATGAGGCCGGTGCAGTTCACGGGAATTCCTACCTGGGAATGCTCCTCAAGGATAATCGTGTCCCACCCTTTTTCCTGCAGCCTTTTTGCCGCGGCCGTTCCTGTGGGGCCTGCACCCGCAACAGTAACCATGTTAGCCAAAAAACACCTTCTAAAAAATTGAGCCTCAAATGCTTAATATGCCTTTTGGAAACTAAAACAGGAAAAAAACCCGTTCATTTTCCCTTGTAGCCGAACCTTCCGGGCTTGTCGTAATTTTCATATCCCTTGAGCGGGCCTCCAAAGCCGCCCGAACCCCCGAAGCCGCCGCCTTTCTTCCTGTGCCTGTGGAGAAGGAAAGCCCCGCCGCCAATCAAAACAAGGAAACCCAGAATAAGTATTATTAGGATAATCACGCCTAGTATAATCAAAAGCACGTCCTTCTGGCCAAGCGAATCAAGCGGGCCTTTTCCATTATTTTTTTCTCCGCCCTGCCCTTCTTCCTGCACGGCCTCATTGCTAACGGTGATAGTTGCACTGGACACTGATTTGTTGCCTGCCTTGTCCTGCACGCTTATTTCAACACTATGAGTTCCGTTTGTGGTTCCCGCAGAATTCCAGTCAAGCACATAGAGGCTGCCGCTTTGCCTCAATTGCCCGATGCTCTTCCCGTCAACAAATGCCTCGGCGCTCCGGATTCCCGTTCCATTGTCGCTTGCGCCAATTTTTATCTGCACGATTCCAGAGGCTATGGAACCGTCCTGCAGTGACGCCGAGGAAATCTCCGGCTTTTCCGAATCAACCGTGAACTCCTCGTTCTTCTGGCACGAGTTGCCTGACTCGTCTTCGCCGTCAACAGAAACTGTTGCGCTTCCGCTCAAATTTTCCGGAATCAGGTAATCATGCCCGAATGATGTTCCTGCCTGCCCGATGAGAACCGTTTCAAAGCTCTTTCCCGGCATCTTCACTTTAAGGCCCGCGTTCACTATTTTTCCGCCGCTCGTGCTGACTTTTATGTTGGTGCTTCCGCCTTTCGCGTTCTCCGGAACGCTGATTGTTATCTGGATGCCGCACGAGCCGCTCTGCGGGTTTGATTCGCCGCCGGCAACGAACCTCTTTATTGAGCTCAATGAGCCCTCGTTGCCCGCATTGTCAATCGCCTGAACCATGTAGTAATATGAAATGCCTGTTGTGAGGCCGTTATCATCGGTAAAATTCGTGCGCGTAATGTTGCCAAACTCCTTTACGCCGGAATCCGAAGGCCTGAAATCGCGGTTGCCGACAAGCTGCCTCAGGTTCCTGTAAACCACGTACTCTTTGATTCCCGAGTTCTCGCTGCCCGGGTTGTCTTCGGGCGCTTCCCAGGAAATGTATATGCTTCCGTCGCTCTGGCCCATGCCTGAAATGTTTGTGATGGCCTGCGGGCCGCTCTCGTCAATCTTTATGCCGTAATGGTCCGTTGAGCTGCAGCCGTTGGCGTTGCATGAAGCCAGGTGGAACCATTTTCCGCCCTCGGAAATGCCGCTGTAGCTCTTTGATGTGCCGCTTGTTGACTCGCCATTGCCCGAATTTATTGCAAAATCGCTTGTGGTGTTCAGCGCGTACCTGTATGACGTTGCATTTGAAACCGAGTCCCACTTGAATTCTGGATTGTTGCTGCCGGTCCAGCCATCCTCCTCATGCGTGTCCGACCTTATTGCGGGCTTTGATGGAATGGATGTTGAAGTGAAATTCACGTTCTTTACAACCGAGTTCGTATCAGTGTTTCCTGCATTGTCGGTGACGCGAACCTCGAAAGTGTGGTCGCCGTTTGCCAAATCATTGAACGCGTGGCTTGTCGATGTTCCCTTGTCTATATAGGAGCCAGAGTCGACGCGAACCTCGTATTTCAGGAGGCCGCTGTGCGCATCAGCACCCAAGTAAGTGACGGTAACATCATTTTCCGAAACCGTGCCGTTAATGCTCGCAGTAGGCTTTGTGGAGTCAACTCCAAAGGAAACATCCTTTCCGCCCGTTGCATTTCCTGTTGAATCCTTGCAGTTGTAGTAAGTGGTTATTGTTGTTCCCGTTGTCTGGCTTCTCGTTCCCAAGTCACAGGTTGCCTCGTTTCCTGAGGTGGTGCATAGCGTCCCGAATGACCCGTATGAAGCGCTGTTCGTGTCATTCCACTTGCATTCGGCGCCTGCCTCGCCTGCATTTATCACGAGTTTTACGGCCGCGCTTGTGGTTGCCCAGTAAGGCGCGATGGTGTCGCCATTCACATCCTTCACGCTGGTTGAGGGCGGAGTTGAATCCGCAGGAACCGTGGCAGTTGCCTCGTTGGAAAGCGCGCTTTCAAGTGAATCATTGGTGTCGAAAGCGAGCGCCGCATAATAGTAAGTTGTTCCTGCCGTTGCGTTCGTGTCCGAGAATGAAGTTGAAGTGATAAAAGCGATGTTAGTGTCGCTTGGGGTTATTCCTGCGCTCGTTTTCCTAAAGAGCTTGTAGTAAATGGTTCCGCCGGAATTAGAGGTGGTGCCTGTCCAGGAAACATTGATGTTGGGCGCGGAAACAGTTGCCGTGAGGATGCTCGGGGCTCCGGCCGGCGCCGCAAAAGCCGTTGCGGCAAAAACGAGAATCGCGAGCAATAACAATGCATTTGGTTTCAATTCCGATTACCCCTGAAAATAAAGCAATATTCATGAATTAATTAGAAAATCCTTTTAAAGTCAATAGGAAAACGTTTTCCGTGCAGAACCGCAAACCCTGTCATTGGCCCGGAAGCTCATTTTCCTGCTTTTCCTTTTCGCGCCCTTATTGCCTTGTAAATGAGGGGCAGCACGCTTATCAGTATTATTGCGAGAACCGCAACCGTCAGCCAGTCCCCCGCCTGCGGAAACAACGAGCCGGCAAAGTAGCCCGCAAGCACAAAAATTATTGTCCAGAGGATTCCGCCCAAAATGTTGTATGTGAAGAAGGTTTTGTACTCCATTTTTCCCATTCCCGCCGCAATCGGCGCGAACGTCCTTACTACAGGAACGAAGCGCGCGAACACAATTGTTTTCTTTCCATGCTTCGCGTAAAATGCCTCCGCCTCCTCAATGTGCTTCGGCGTGAAGAAAAACGATTTAGGCTTGTTGAACAATCCTCTTCCAAATTTTGCGCCTGTCCAGTAACCAACTTGGTCACCCGCGATGGCGCAGAGAGCCACTCCGATGAGCACAATTGACACGTCGAATATTCCCTGCGACGCGAGAAGGCCCGCGGTGAAAAGCAGCGAGTCACCCGGAAAAAAGAAGCCGAAAAAAAGTCCTGATTCTGCGAACACCATTCCGAACAAGGCCGCATAACCAAAAGCGAGCAAAAAACTCTCGATGCTGCCGAGCAAATCGAACATAAAACCAGTTTGAATAATTCAATATGCGCAAGGATTTAAAGGGCGAGGCTGTTTAGTGCTATTTAAGCCTTTTCAGGGCTACTTCGGCGCCCCTAATTCTTTCCAGCGTGTCGGTTGTGAGCCACAATCCCTTGTGCTTGAACCCAAAAAGTTTTCCCTTTTTTGCCAGCGCGGGGAACATTGTGCGCTCAATCAGATTAAATCCTTCGGGCAGAAACTCCAGCGCCTTTTTTTCGATTATATATGCGCCCGCATTCGCGAGGTTGCTCGGCGCTTTCTTGCGCGCGGGCTTTTCAACAAATTCAACAATTTTTTTCCCCTCAAGGCGCGCGATGCCATATCCTGAAACGTCTTCCACTTCAACAAGAGCGATTGTTGCGAGCCCCCTGTTTTCGGCATGCTCCGTTTGCATCTGCGTGAAATCAAAGTCCGCAATGTTGTCGCCGTTCAGCATGAAAAAATTTTTATCCAATAATCCCTTGGCCTGCTTCAGCGCCCCTCCAGTTCCCAAAGGCTCTGTCTCAACGGAGTAAACAATGCTCGCGCCGAACTTTTCCCCGGAGCCGAAATAAGCCTCTATTTTTTCGTGCATATGCCCCGTGCCCAAAATTATTTCCTCGACCTCGTGCCTCGCCAATTGCTCGATGCAGTGCTGGAGAATGGGCTCCCCCGCGACCTTAACAAGAGGCTTCGGGATGTCGTTAGTCAAGGGCCTGAGCCTTTCTCCCTTTCCTCCCGCGAGCACGAATGCTTGAGTGATTTTTTTCGCCATGTTTTCACTGGATGTGGCTTCAGCCTTTTCCAAAATCTATTTTCCTGATTTTAATGATTTTTTCCGTTATGACCGTGAAGCATTTTTCCGGTTCCTTGGTTTTGCTTATGGCTTTTTTGAGCAGTTCGAACCTGGTGTTTGCGTCAGTTGTTCCGGTTCTCAGCAGCATCACGCCCGAGGAACCCATTTTTCTCCTGAATATCAGTTCTCCGAAGTCCTTGTCATCAGTTATTATGATTCGCTTCTCTTTTTTCGCGAATTTCAGGACTTTGTCGTCTGTGGCTCCTTTAATTATTTGTGACACTGACTTTACGTCATACCCGCTTTTTGAGAGCAATTCAAATATTTTCCTCCCAGTGGACTCGTCAACCAGGAATTTGGGCATTGGTATTCACTCTAGGGCTATCTGCATTATTTTCTCGCCCTTGACGAGTTGCGCGCTGTACTCCAGGGCGGCGTAAATGTCTTCCTTGGTTAGTTCAGGGTAGTCCTCAAGCACGTTTTCAACCGCCATGCTCTCGGCAAACCTCTTGACTATCGCATCAATGGGAATCCTTGTTCCACGTATGACCGGCTTTCCGCCCATGACTCTGGGGTTGCCCACTATTTTCCTGAATAATGCTTTCCTTTGGTTCATGGCAATCATATGTATAGTTGATAACTTGTTTTATATGTGACGGTGCTGCCCCCGCCTCCCGCGAGCACGAACGCCTGTTTTATTCTCATGAATGAATTGGCTCCGCGGTTTTTAAAAAACAAACCAGTGCCGAATCTCAGGCTGTTACCGGGGAATTGTAGTTGAGCGCCTTGACCGTCAAAGTGTCCTCAATTGGCTCTCTGTTCTTATCCTTGAAATATAGTTTGAAATTGACATGCAGTATGCCTGCTTTTTCATTCAGGTTTATTTTGCAGTCATGAATCGCTTGCAGGTCTTCTTTGGTTATTCTTGCTTTTGTCAGGTTGCCGGGGAACTGCGAGGCATTGCTTAAATTCATGTTCGCCAAAACGCCGCTTTTGTCATAGGACAGATCCAGGTCTCCCCATTCGATTCCGTAGGATGCCCTTTTTACTTTGTCGTAAATGAAGAGATTGTCGTACTCTTCGTCATACACCAGCTTGAACTTATTTGTTGGCCTTTTCTCGAGTTTCATGCATTTCGCTTGTATTTAATCTGCAAGAGTTTAAAACACGTTTTTGGATTTCGATTAAACAGCACTTCTCGGGGGTTTGAACCAATTCCTTTAAAATTACTGCCTGCGCCTTTTACATATATTCTTCTTTTATAAAATATCGAATCCAGTGAAATTGAATGAAAATAGCTGTTGTTGGAACCGGCTACGTCGGCTTGGTTGCGGGTGCATGCCTCGCCGATTTGGGCAACGAAGTGATTTGTGTTGACGTTGACGAGAAAAAGATAGCCGCGCTGAGGCAGGGCAAAATACCAATTTATGAGCCCGGTCTCGAAGAGCTCGTTGCGAAGAATGCGCGCGAAAAAAGGATTTTCTTCACTGTGGATTCCGCAAAGGCAATCCGCGAATCCAGAATAATTTTCATTGCGGTAGGAACTCCGCAGGGCAAGGACGGGAGCGCGGATTTGAAGCACGTTTTCCAGGTTGCCGAAACCATCGGCAGGAATGCGAACGAACCCAAAATAGTCGTTGACAAGAGCACTGTCCCTGTGGGAACCTCGAGGAAAGTCAGGGAACTCATAATGAAGCACTCGAAGCATAATGTCGAGGTTGTTTCGAACCCGGAATTCCTGCGCGAAGGCTCCGCGGTAAGGGACTTCATGGAGCCGGACAGGGTAGTGATAGGCGCTACTTCTGAAGAAGCCGGAAAAGCGATTTATGACTTGTACAGGCCTCTCGAATGCGGGATTCTCGTTACAACGCCCGAGAGCGCGGAGCTCATAAAGTACGCCTCAAACGCTTTTTTGGCGACGAAAATTTCATTCATAAACGAAATCGCAAACCTCTCGGAGCTTGTGGGCGCCGACATAAACGAGGTCGCAAAGGGCATGGGTCTGGATGTGCGGATAGGGAAGCACTTCCTCAATGCAGGGTGCGGTTACGGCGGAAGCTGCTTCCCCAAGGATGTGCAGGCGATACAGAAAATCGCGAAGGACAAAAACTATCCGCTGGAAATAGTAGAAGCAACGGAGAAGGTTAATGCGCGCCAGAAGCTTGTGCCGGTGCAGAAGCTCAATAAGGAATTTTCCTCTCTGAAAGGGAAAAAAATCGTGCTTCTCGGATTGGCGTTCAAGCCCAACACGGACGACATGCGCGAGGCCAGTTCCATTGAAATCGCGAATGCGCTCGTGAAGCAAGGCGCCGCCGTAGTTGCCGTTGACCCGATTGCAAGGGAGAACGCGAAAAAGATCCTGAAAGGAATAGCTTACTCGGATTCCGTTTATGAGGCCGCGAAAGGCGCGGATGCAATAGTTCTTGTCACGGAGTGGAACGAGTTTCTGGAGCTCGACTTCGAAAAAATCGCGAAGGAAATGAAGTCCAAAATAATTGTTGACGGCAGGAATGTTTATGACAGGGAAAAGCTCATTTCATTGGGCTTCAAGTATTACGGGATCGGAAGGTGAAATGTTTTGAGGGCAATGATACTTGCGGCGGGCTACGCGAAGAGGCTGTGGCCGCTCACAAAGAACAAGCCAAAACCATTGCTCGAGGTAAAGGGCAGGCCGATAATTGAGCACATCATAAAGCACTTCGGGGAAATTTCCGAAATAACCGAAATAATAATTGTTACTAACAGCAGGTTCGCGCTCGAGTTTGAGCAGTGGGCCGAATCATTTGGCGGGGAAACACCGATAAAGGTTATTGATGACCTTACCACATCAAATGATGACAGGAAAGGCGCTGTGGGGGATATGCTTTGCGCAATCAACGAGGCAAAAATTGACGATGATTTGATGGTTATTGCCGGCGATAATTTGTTCGGGTATAAGCTTGCGGACTTTCACGCATTCTTCAGGGAAAAAAGAGCTTCTGTTGTCGCGTGCAAGGACATGCTTTCAATCGAGGAAGTCAAGGAGAAATTCGGTGTCGCGGAGCTGGATGGAAAAGGCAAAATCATCGGTTTCGAGGAAAAGCCCGCGAAGCCAAAAAGCGCGTTGGCGGCAACCGCATGCTACATTTTCACGAAAGCGGACGTGAAGGAAATAGCGAAGTTCATCGAGGCCGGAAACCCGCCCGACAATGCGGGCGATTTCATAAAATGGCTTGCCAACCACAAGCCCGTGTATGGCTTTGTTTTCACGGAAAAATGGTTTGATATCGGCTCGTTCGAGAACCTTGGAAAGGCGAGGGAAGAATTCGATGGCTAATTTTTTTCGCCCACAATAAGCAGGTTCAGGCCGAAAAGGAATGCCCTTGACTCGAGTATGGTGAACCCGTTTTTTTTCAGCAATCCCCCGAGTTCCATCAGGGTAAAGATTTTCTGGTGGTCTTCCGCCGCAAATGATGACACCAAGCCTATTTTGCTGCCGATAGCATGGAGTTTGTCACCAAGCGTTGACGGGGTAGTGATTATTATCCTTCCTTTCTTGTTCAGGATTTTGGTCACGTTTCTAACCGCCTGCCCGGGTTTTTTCAGGTGTTCTATGACTGCAATCATCGTGGCGGAGTCGAATTTTCCAAGTTCCGCGAGGCTATCTTCGGCGCTCACTTGCCTGTAGGGGAATGTAATTGCGCTTATCTTGGGGTGTATGTCTATTCCAGAGTAATCAGTATTTTTGGGCAGGAACTCCATGAGCTCACCGTGGTTGCAGCCTATGTCAAGGAGTTTTCCCCTGGCATATTTTGCCGCCGCGGCATTCCTTTGCCTCATCAGGAAAAAGCTCAGTGCCCCTTGTTTTGTTCCCACTAAAACCACTGATTGTTTTCGTATGAAATGAATTTAAAGCTAATTCATGTTAAATATGCATGTTGACCATGGGGAAAATTGTTGTTGCGGGCGGCGCGGGCTTCATCGGCTCGCATTTGTGCGGCTATCTTCTCGGAAAAGGCGAGAAAGTCGTGTGCATTGACAGCCTTGTTACCGGGAACAGGGCTAATATTGCAGGTTTGCTTGGCGGCAAAAATTTTTCTTTTATCAACAAGGATGTTTCCGGGAAGTTCACTGTCAAGGGAGATGTACGCCAGGTTTACAACCTTGCTTCGCCCGCTTCCCCGGTTGATTACCAAGAGAAGCCGCTTGAGACTCTCGCAGCCGGTTCCGATGGCGTGAAAAACCTTTTGGAACTTGCGGAGGAGAAGAACGCCGCGTATTTGTTTGCCTCGACTTCGGAGGTTTATGGCAACCCCACTGAGCACCCGCAGAAGGAAACTTACTGGGGCAATGTGAATCCTGTCGGGCCGCGTTCCTGTTATGATGAGGCAAAGCGTTTCGGCGAAGCCCTTTGCGTGGCGTTTTCAAAAGTCCGCGGTGTCGACGTCAAGATTGCAAGGATTTTCAATACCTATGGGCCGATGATGAGGAAGAATGACGGCCGGGTTGTCCCGAACTTTATTGAACAGGCGCTGGGCAATGAACCACTGACTGTTTATGGAAAAGGCGGGCAGACCAGGAGTTTTTGCTATGTAAGCGACATGGTAAATGGCATTTGCGCCCTCATGAACTCCCGGGAAAGGGGCCCCATTAACCTTGGGAACCCCGTTGAAACATCGATTTCCGGGCTCGCGGAAAAAATCATCAGGCTCTCCAAAAGCCGTTCAAAGATAGTTTATCAGGAGCTTCCCATTGATGATCCCGAGAGGAGGCTTCCGGATATTTCCCTGGCAAAAAGCAGGCTATCTTGGGCACCTAAGGTGTCCCTGGATGAGGGCCTGAACCTGACCATTTCATATTTTCAAAAACTTTAATTATCCGTGTTTCCGGTTTATTTGGTGGTGTTGTTTGGCAAAAAAGCTTTCCATTGTAATTCCGGCGTACAACGAGGAAAAAAATATTGTTCCAACCGTCAAATCCTATTACAATTTTTTTTCGAAAAACCTCCCGGATTTCGAGATTATAGTGGTTGTAAATAACAGTTCCGACAAAACCTTTGATTTGGCCAGCAAATTTTCTGCCGGCAGGCCGGAAATAGCGGTTCTCAACTTTGATTTTTACACCGGAAAAGGCGGAGCAGTAATCGAGGGATTCAGGGTCTGCAAAGGAAATTTGGTTGGGTTTGCCGATGCGGATGACTCCACCGTTCCTTCGGAATTTTTCCGCCTCGTCAAATGCTGTGATGAAGGTTTTGATATTGTAATAGGCTCGCGTTCCGTAAATGATTCGGTCATCCGGAAAAAACAGCCTCTCCGGCGGCGCATTCTCGGAAGCGGCTTCAGGTTCATTACAAACCTGCTGTTCGGGCTCGGGATTAATGATACCCAGTGCGGGGCAAAAGTGTTCAGCAGGAAGGTCCTCGAGCTGCTGTTAAGGGAAAAAATTTCAAGGGGTTTTGAATTTGATGTGCAGATGCTCTGGATAGCGAAGCGCAACGGCCTCAGGATAAAGGAAAAGGGGATAAAATGGTCGGACAACGCCGATTCCAAAGTAGGTTTTTTTGAGCCATTAAAAATGCTTATCGGCCTGTTAAGGCTCCGTTTTGGAGGCTGATGCAAAATGCGGTTTTTTTTGAGCCATTAAAAATGCTTATCGGCCTGTTAAGGCTCCGTTTTGGAGGCTGATGCAAAATGGATNNNNAAANANTTTTTTATTTAAAGCAATGAGTGGGTTCATTGCCGGTGCCACGCCTAAATATCTCGCGGGTTGATATTCGCGTCAGAATCAACTGTTTTTTCAAGGAGTTTTTTGAAAACTTCCGGGTAATACATCCAAGTTACTTTGTGGCTATTCAACGCTACCTTATTTGAGTCGATCAAATAATCCAGTGCAACTTTGTAGGTCTGATACATCACTTTTTTGGGCAAGTTCTCCCAAAGTGCTGTTTTAGTATACTTCCTATTATTCTTCTTGATAGCGTCCTCTATCATTCTTACAGTTTCCAACGTCGGTGACGGCCTTCTTTTAGCTTCCCCTTCAATCATTATCATATTAAAGCATATGGTAGACTTAAATGTTACTATAGTCATTACTGCTGTCGAAATCACTGATGAAAGCGGCTCTGACTATTCGCAAAGTACGCGGATGAACTGCAGGGCTTCCGCAGCGACATGAGCGAAGCGCAATTGAAGGACCTCGGCAAAAAGATTTCCGAAATGCAGGGGCAGATAAGGGCGCTCCAGATGATGGAAAAGTGGGCGAAGGAATGACACAACCTTTTTCTTTCTCTTTGTAAGAGAAAGAACCTTGCAAAACTTTTAAGGTTTTGCGAGGCCTCGTCCCATAGGGACAAGGAAACGTTGACGAAAAAGAAAGAGAGCCTGCGTTGAAAGAAAGAGGGCATTTGGTTGACACTTTTCTTTGGTGCAGTTTTAATAATGAATGAAATCGGGGAGTGACTATATGGCCATTGATTTTTCTCCATTATCATTTTTATCAATGAGCCTTACTTTGCTTATTGCCGTTCTTTTTTGGATTCGCATCCACAAAATTGTCCAGGCAATGGATTTTGCCCCCCAAAAGAAACTGCGCATAACAATTATTTCAGGGTTGGCTTTGGTTGGCTGGTTCTTCCTGGTTCTAGGATTAGCTTTAATCGATATTTTCCACGTGACTCCGGAGTTTCTTTCTCCTTTTGTGCCGCTTGGGTTCTTCATTCCTGTTTTTGTCGGTTATAGGCTAATGAAGACCTCGGTTACATTCCAAAAAATACTTGATAACCTTTCCCAGGAATGGCTTATCCTGATACAGACATACAGGTTTGGGGGAATAGTATTCCTGTTTCTGTTTGCGCAAGGGCTGCTACCCGGGCTTTTCGCAATCCCTTCCGGTGTTGGAGATGTGATAGTTGGTCTGAGTGCCCCGGCAGTGGCTTTCTTTTACTGGAAAAGAAAATCTTTTTCAAAAAAACTGGCAATTGCCTGGAATGTTTTCGGTATTGTTGATTTGGTAATTGCCATTGCAACTGGAATTATTCTGGTATTTCCAGTCCCGATACAATTGGTTGCGGTAACCCCGACTACAGAAATAATGACCCAGCTCCCATTGGTTTTGGTGCCCGCTTTTGCTGTTCCGCTTGGATTGCTTCTTCACGTGTTTTCCTTGAGGCTCCTGCTGAAATAAATCGCTTATAAAAATGCCCAAAGAATGCTGCAAAACGCATAACCAAAAATCCGCACCGGCAATGAGCCCCTTCCTGTTGTTTATAAATCTCCTTAGCCAAGATTGTTTTCAGAGGTGATTTTGAATGTATGAATTCAGGATAATGAGGTTTGTCGAGACAAAGCCCTACAGCAGGGGTTCAAGGATAAGGTTTTCGCGCGCATTTTAGTGCCGCATTCACGCTACGGAACAATCAAGGCCTTTGTTTCGCCGTGAACCATTATTCTTTTTTAGGGGGTGAAAAAATGACCAAACCAATAATGAAATTCAGTGCAGGAACAGTGCAGGTTGCCGTGTGGGAAAACGAATCCGCGAAAGGGAATTATAAAACCGTTTCAATTGAGAAGAGGTTCAAGGACGGTGATAATTGGCGCTCATCGAGCTCTTTCAAGGTGAATGAACTTCCCAAAGCAATTCTGGCGCTCCAGAAAGCATATGAATCCATTTCAATGAAACAGGAAAATGCATAACCCGCCCTTACCCCAATGCGAATAAAGTTTTATATGGTTATCTATGTATAACAATAATATGGCGAATGAACCTAGGCAAAACACATTGCAGAATCAGGTGCGTTCAAAGATGATTGGAGCCAAAGTGACGAGCCGCGAACTCCAAAAAATCGGTGATTTGGTCGGTTCCGGGGTTTACCTCAACACCTCCGACTTTGTGCGCGGAGCCATAAGGGATAAACTCCAGGCATTGGAGAAAACCGAAATTATACGGATAAGGGACATTGATTATGCGACCGCTAAAAAGGAAGTGATTGACTATTACCGGCTTCACCGGGAAGCCTATCCTTCTGATATTGCAAATAAGCTTGGTATAAGCCTGGAAACCATGTACAAAATTGTCGGTGAACTAAAAAAGGAAAAAATGCTTGGTGTTATTGATGACGGTTCTGTATGAAGAAGGAGACGCCATTAAGGGCGACAAAATCCTTTGCGAAGCAAGGAAAATCGGGAAACCAAAAATAAAGCATGCCACAGGAAGACATAAAACCCAGCAATTAGTTTTGTGGGAAAACTCATTTGCCGTAATAGAGAAAAAACTCCGCTTCCTCCCCCTGGATTAGCATTTCCGCAATTTTTGCTTATGGAATCCCTTGAATTAGTGAAGAAACACAATGCCTTTGAGTCCTTTAACCCGATGCAGGAAAAAGCCGTTGCAGCGGGGCTCGCGGATAACAGCATTGTAGTGAGTTCCCCAACGGCCTCCGGAAAAACCGTGGTTGCAGAGATAGCCGCGCTGAATTGCATCCTCCAGAAGCGCAGAAAGGTTGTTTACACGTGCCCATTGCGCGCATTGGCTTCAGAGCATTATAATGATTTTAGGGAAAAGTACTCCAAGGAACTCTCAATCAAGGCTGTTTTGAGCACGGGCGATTTCGATTCTTCCGGAAAGTACCTTTCTTCAAATGATGTAATCTTCACCACTTTTGAAAAACTCAATTCACTTTTGAACCACCGCGCGGAGTGGCTCTCTTCAATAGGCCTCCTGGTTGTGGATGAAATACACAATCTTGGCTCGGACAGGGGTCCGACAATCGAAATGGTGCTCACCAAACTCCGTTTTTTGAACAAGAATCTCCAAGTTCTAGGTCTGAGCGCCACTATCCCGAACTCGAAAGAAATCTCAAAGTGGCTGGGCGCAAAGCTCGTTGAAAGCGATTACAGGCCGATAGAGTTGCGCGAAGGAGTTTTCCTCGACGGCGAATTATTTTTCGAAAAGGACGCGACCTCGATTGTCCAGCATCAGGACGAGCTCTCATCAATCGCGCTGGACACGCTCTCAAGGGGAAAGCAGGCGCTTTTTTTCCTGAACACTCGCAAGCGCAGCGAAGCCACGGCGAAAAAGCTCGCTTCGCTCACTTCGGAAAGGCTTTCGCAGCAGGAAAAGAACGTGCTCGAGAACGCGTCCGAAAAAATATTGAGTGCGCTTGAAATTCCTACAGAGCAGTGCCGAACTCTCGCCTCCCTTGTAAAGCAAGGTGTTTGCTTCCACAACGCGGGCCTGCTCGAAAAGCAGAGAAGGCTTGTGGAGGGTTTGTTCAAAAAAAGTTATTTGAAATTCATTTGCTCCACGCCAACCTTATCTGCGGGAATTAATATGCCGGCGTTTAGGGTCGTGATGCCTTCTCCGTACAGGTACAGCGGCTTCGGAATGGAGCGCATCCCTGTCTCAGAGTGGAAGCAGGTTGCCGGCCGAGCCGGCAGGCCGAAGTATGATTCGAGCGGCGAAGCGATTCTAATCGCGAAAACCGAGTTCGAGAAGGACGATTACTTTGATTACTTCATAAACGGAGAAATAGAAAACGTTGAATCTCGCCTCGCCTCTGAATCGCAGCTGCGCTTCCACATGCTCTCAATCATTGCCTCGGACTTTGTTTTTGATCTCGAGTCCGCGGAGAAATTCTTTTCAGGAACATTTTACGGTTCGCAATCAGGAAACCTTTCCGAATTGTTCGAAAAAATCACGAAAATAATTTCCGGCCTCGAGGAAATGGGTTTCGTCAAAGCAAGCGAAAAGCGCATCGACGCAACTCCCCTGGGCAAGCGCGTTGCCGAGCTTTACCTCGACCCTGTTTCCGCGCACAGGCTCATTGGTTCCTTGCGCAGGAACATGCACAACGACCTCGCTTACCTTTTCTCCATTGCGAGCACGAATGAATTCTATCCTTTGCTTTCCGTGCCCAAAGCCATGCAGGCAGAACTCTGGGAGCGCGTTATGCAGCACCCAGAGGAACTTCCTGTCGATGTTAACAAGGAAATGTTTTATGATGACGGGTTGCTTTCAAAGTACTGGATTTCGCTATTGCTAAAAGAATGGATTGATGAAGTAAGAGAACAAGCCATTGTTGATTCCTTCAATGTCCAGCCCGGGATTCTCCGCGCGAAGCTCAAGAACGCGGATTGGCTTGCTTATGCCGCGCTAGAACTCGCAAAAATACTGGGGTTGGAGAGCCACTTCATTCCGCTCACGAAAATCCGCAAGCGCTTGCAGCACGGAGTAAAGGAAGAGCTTGTTCCCTTGTGCGAGTTGCGCGGAATAGGGCGGGTGAGATCGCGTGCCTTGTTCAAGGCGGGTGTGAAAACCATTGCGGACTTGAAAAAAATCGACGTGAAGGACCTCGAAAAGATTTTGAGTCCGGCTGTCGCGGTTTCGGTGAAAAAGCAGCTCTCGGCGCGCAAATGAATATTTTTTATTCTCCCGGGGCTTACTTACATTATGCCGAAGCCGGTTGTTCCGAAAAACCTGCGGGTTCCGCGCAGGCACATCAACTGGTACCCGGAGCATCACGCAAGCAAGCGGCCTGGGCTCAATCAATGGGAACTCAGGGGCCTAAACTTCATCGGCACTGTTCTTAGATCCCGGGGAAAAGAGTACGCCCTAATAAGGCGGTTTTATGAGCGCAACCCGGGAATCGCGAAGCATCCTATTTCAAACAGCGCCGTGCACATCGACATGATTGCGAAGGCGGTTGAGCACGCCAGGGAAACATTGCTCGACCTCCCCGAGGCACAAAAAAACCCCGGCGTGTTCGATTCGAGAACAGAACTTGAAAGGGAATCCTTCATCATACTGCTGCGCGCGGCGCAGGACCTGATGAATCCTTCCGGAATTCCCCGAAAAAAACCAATAAAGTGAATTTTCACCAACCCAACGGAAGCCAACGCCTTAAGGCGTTGGTGAGGGTTGGCTTCCGTTCCGTTGACGGTCAAATCAGAAGCCCACGCCTTTAGGCGTGGGTTCTTCACGCCGCCGCGGCGAGTTCCTTCTCAATGAGCCCTTTCACTTTTCCGGCATCGCACGCGAGCTTAATCAGGCGCGTTTGCCCGCGAATCCCCTTTCCGGAAGTGGTTGTAACAATCAGGCCGTACATTTCCAGCTCATTGATGTACTCCCTGTACCAGCGCGCTGAAATGCTTGTTTCCTTGAACTGCCTGGCGATTTTGCAGTACTCGTCATAAATCTCGCCCGAGAAAAGTATTCCCTCTTCTGTCTCGCCGGTGATTTTCTGCATGGGTTTTTTCTGCGACGCGAGTCTCGCGATGGAGTAAAGCACGAGCCGTTGCTGCTCCGGCAGGGTTGAAATCATGTTGAAAATTATTTCCTCCTCGACCTGTGACTTTGCCTTCTTCACCTCATCATCGGTGATGCGCGTGTTTCCCTTCGAATCCGCAATTTCCCCCGCGCGCAGGAGGAGCATTATTGCTGTTCTCGCGTCCCCGGATTCCTGCGCGGCGATGGCCGCTGCAAGGTTTATTGCCGAGTCATCAACGCATCCATCGCGGAAGGCAACTGCACTCCTCTTCACAAGAATTTCAGTGAGCTCCTGCGCGTTGTACGGGGGAAAAACGATTTCCTGTTCGCACAGGCTGCTTTTCGTGCGCGGGTCCAAACGATCTTTGAACATGAGATTGTTTGAAATCCCTATTATTGAGATTCCGCCGTTTGAAATCTCGTCATTACTCCTTGTTAAACCGTAAATCAACTCATCAAGGTCCTTGATTTTGTCTATTTCGTCAAGCACCAGGACAAGCTGGTTGCCCTTGCGCGCAAAATCCAACAATTTTTCGTAAACAAACGCGGCCGAGAACCCCAAAAAGTTTTCTTCCTGGTAAAGGTCCTTCACGATTTTTATGAGGACCCTGTACTTTGAGTTGTGGTTCCTGCAGTTCACGTAATTCCCGACAACGGGAATGTTCTTCGAGCCCGCGAATTCAAGGAGCTGCTGCATTACGTGCTTTGTCACAGATGTTTTTCCCGTGCCCGGTTTTCCGTAAATGAAGAGGTTGTCCGGCTTCTCGTTGCGCAGCGTCTTTGAAAGGATTCCGGATATTTTTTCAATGTAAGGCTCGCGGAAAGGGAGTTCGCGCGGAGTGTAATGCGGCGTTATAAGGTTCCTGTCCAAAAAAATAGTGTCCTTTGCAAATTCTTTCTCGAAAATATTATACAATTTCCAACCCCCACACCATTATGCGCAGAAAACATAAAATCATTCACAGTTACGGAAGCAAACCACTTCCGCTAATCGGCATTTGGTTTCCGAACATGCGGTACACAAATCAGGTTTATGTAGCAGGTTTTTTTGCCGCAACGAATGCATGGTGCTGTGCCCGCTTCATCTTCTTCTGCGGCGCCTTTCCATCCATGCCATGACAATATTCGGTTTCCCTTATTCTTATTTTTTTGTATTAGGTTTGCCAAAGCCGCCTTGCTTAGCCGGTGCACGGCTTGGGGCCAAGGGCTCAAAAAGGCGCTTATGTAGAGTTTATTGGCTAAATTCCACCAATAGTATTTAATATAGGTTTTGGCATCAATTATAATTAATCGATTTTTTTTCTAAGGGGTGATTAATCAATGGCTTTTATGGAAAAGCTGATTGGAAAAAAAGAAGAGATAGACATTGAGGATTTCCTCAACAACCTTGACAAGGAGCCGGAAGACCCTTACGAGGATGCGGACGCGTTTGTGAAGCCGATTAGCCTTCAGACCGATGCGGACGTCAAAACCGTAATTGATGAGGCCAAGAAGGGCAACATCCTCCTCCTGAACATCTCGGACCTTTCAAAAAGGAACGCGATAAAGCTCAGGGACATAATAAACAGCATAAGGAGCGGCATAGAGTCAATCGACGGCGACATTGCGAGGATTTCGCAGGACCGTGTCATTGTTACTCCGAGCAAGGTAAAAATAATCAAGAGAAGAGACGCACAGTAAGTGAGTATTAAATGTTCCTTGAGAAGGCAACTTTTCCCGTTGCGCTTGTGTTGAGCGAGGCTCAGGAAAAGGTTGCCGCTCTTTTGGCACAAAAAGGATGGAAAAATTACTATTTTTCTTCCTCAAAACTCGTTTACGTTCCGTTCTGGTTTTTTTCTTACGACATTTTTTCCGAGGCAAGCGGAAAGCCCGAGCACCTCTCAAGCGGCAAA
Source organism: Candidatus Iainarchaeum andersonii SCGC AAA011-E11 (assembly GCA_000402355.1). GTDB lineage: Archaea > Iainarchaeota > Iainarchaeia > Iainarchaeales > Iainarchaeaceae > Iainarchaeum > Iainarchaeum andersonii. Next base: position 36,270 of record AQRS01000041.1, on the reverse strand, counting down.
AAGGCCCTCAACGCTTTTTCAAAGGAATTCAACGAAACCCTCGGGTCAATGGACCACACCTCTTCGGCGCGCGAAACCCAGGCATCAACGGGATACGAGGTCGAGGTTCTGAAGCCAATGCTTTCAGGGAAGGAGGCGAAGGACTTCATTCTCCTGAAAATCGCTTCGCTCGAAAAAACCCCGAAGCAAAACGTAATGCTCTCCGGCCTTGAAATGCTTTACATCCCTTTCTTCCACATTAGTGTGTCGCTTGACGAGGAAACAAAAACAGTAATGCTGAATGCCCTGAGCGGCGAAATCCTGAGCGGCCAGGAAATTCCGGAGCGCAGGCCAAAGTCCTCCGAGGTTTTTGCGGAAGCAATAAGCGATTTTTCCACGCTTCAGGGGTGGCAAAACTTTTTTTCCGAAACCATTTCAGGGCTATCCGGTTCCCCGGAAAAAGAACAGCACGGGAAAAATAAGCAAGATGCCGGAACCAATGCTCCGGCGAACTTGTTCGGCGTGAATCCCGCTGTCATAGCCCTCGCGGTTATCGCAATAATAGTTGTTCTCTGGTTCTTCTACGCGTCGTGAAACAAAAGTTTTATGCCGTTGCGTGAGTGATAATTATTGGGTGAATATATTAGCTAGGTAATCCAACAGAAAAAGCCCCGTTTGTTTTAGATTTGGCTAATGCAGAATGCTTTTTGGTCCTCGCGAAGGACTTTATTGCAAATTTTTTTATTCTTTGTTGCTTTAGCAATCTCTGAATAGCAAGAATCTTTCAGTGAAATATCGCTGCTTTGAAAAATTTGTGAAATTATTATTTTGTCGCAAAGTGCAGTATCATTTGTTGCAATTCCCGCGTGATTGTAGCAAATATTCTTTTTCTTTGCGTCGCTAACATTTTCGCAAAGAGTGCCATCCAACAAGCTTTCACCTAATTGTATTAGGCAATCATCACTGAATAATTCGGATTTTTCGCAAATGGCCGGACTTTTGACTTGAATTCCCAAATCAGAATAGCAAAATCCTTTGTCAAATTCATATGCTTTTATATCATTCTTTAGCTGGTCGCAGAATGAAGAATTGTTAGTGTCTAATTGTTTTTGATTAAGTTTTACGAGTATTTTTTTATAAAGCCAGCACGTCAAAAAGACTTGCGGGGTGTTTCTCTAAATTATGTTTTTGGATTGTTGATTTTTGTTTTCTTCTGTTATTCAACATTTATATTTGGTAGTTCAGGCAGCTTGATCTTCGGAATTCCGGCACTGCTTATTTATTTTTTGTACTCTTCCGGAACAAATATCGCTTGGTTCTATTTTAACCCAAAAACAGCGGCAAATAGCCTATTTAGCAGAGCTTTTTTGCTATTCTTGGCACTTTTTATGGCAATGATCTTTTACCGGTTTTTTGAAGACTCAAACAGAGGAATAATTATTGTCTTTGGAATAAGCTATTTCTTGATAACTGCCCTTTCAAAAATTCTAAAAATAAGTGCTGGAAAAGTCAAATTACTGCGCTAATGTTTTTTAGCAGGCATTTATCGCTAAAAACAGGCTTATAGCAAACCATGGAAATAATGCGGTAAATTTTCAGGGTTTGCTATCTAGCAGACTGCCATGAATGCCGAAAAACTTTCGTGGTCTGCTATAGTTCAAACGTACTCGAACAGGCTTTTCTGCTGCACCTTTTCGTTCATGAAAACCGAATCTATTTCCTTTTCAATCAAATCTATCCTCTGCTTGAGGTAAGGGCTCAACTGATACGTGCTGATCATGTTTTTCGCTATGTTCAGGTACTTGCGCACCGAGCCCTGCGCAATCGTGAGTATAAGCGTTTCCTCGTTGCATTTGGCGCATTTTCCGGTCAAGGGAACGCGCCTGTATTTCGCGTTGCACTTGCTGCACCGAAACACCTGCTTCGAGAACGAGCGCGTGTTTCCTATTATGTCGGGCAAAAAGTGGCTCGCCAGAACCCTTTCAAGCGCATCCTTCTGGTCAACCGCCCTGATTTTTCCCTGCAATGCGGCCTGCGCATTCATCTTGTCCTCCATGGACTTCAGCTCAACGTAAGTGGATTTCTTTGGGCCCGCATCGAAAATGCTTGTTTCGTGCGTGTACCCGAAGCCGGTGTACTGGCCCTCTTTCCCGAGCTTCTTTTTTATTGTTGGAATCGAGTCTATTTCCGGTTCGCTGATGGAAAGGCTCTTCTCATAAAGCTCCAAGGGATACTCGCGGCAGGTTTCAACGTCATAAACCTCGTCGTCAATCTCGGTCGGGTTGATTGCGATGCTGAAAACAAGTGGCGCGTCCATTCTTCCCCCGCGGGACGAAGGCAAATATTTTTGCGAGAAATTCAGGAGCACATCCATGAGCAGCATTATGGAGTCCTGATCGCCATCCGCGTTTCTCCTCTTTGCGAGGTGGAAATACGGGTGCGCAAAATTCACCCGCGCCTTGGTGAAGCCGATTATGCGGCACATTACCCCTGCGGAAGTGTGAGGCGCAAGCCCCAAAAAAAGTTCGCCTATGAGGTTGTCCTTTGAATTAAAGTTGTAGTACTTCTCGAGGCCGTAAAACCTTTCGAGCTCGTCATCAACAAATTTTGTCACGCGCAGGTAAAAATCGCCGGCGGTTTCGTTCGGTATTATGTCCTGCGGAAAAATCTCGCATATCTGCTCCGTGCTCACGAGTTCACGGCCCTCAAAATCGTGCGTGTAACCCAATTCACGGGCCTTTTCAATTCCCAACCCTATTTCCGCGGGCTTGAAGTGCGTCAAAGGCGCATTCAGGAGCTCGAACCTTATTGTGCCGTCGCGGAAAATGTGCAGGTCATGGTGCGCCCTCAGAATCCCCTTTTCAATGGGCTCAGGCAGCTTGTCGGAATTAATCAGCCCTTTTACTCCCTTCACAAGCACGGGCACGTTCATGTTGAGGCTCCTGGCTCCGTGGAAAAGCAGTTCCTCAATGTTTATTTTTCTCTTGCTGAACTTCACGGAATTGTCCTTCTGGTTCCGCGAAAGCACGTTCCTTTTTCCGGTTTCCATTGAAAAGGGCTGGCACTCGACCTTGCCGCTTGCTGGATTGGAGAATTCCGCGACCTCCACCTCAATGTTCTGGAATTTTTCCGCGGCCTTGTTTATCGAGCGCGTGTTTCCGGAGTACTCGCCGATTGGAAAGAGCGTGTGCGGGTCTCCGGCCATTTTGCGCGGCTTTGCGGCTTCGGGCCTGCCCATCCTGCACCCGATGAATGTTCCTGCCTTGTCCATTATTTTCATTCCGGAGAGCGCGCAAAGCATTCCAATGACGCCAGCTTCCATGTTCGGCTCGTCCTGGCTCGTTCCGCCGAATGTCTTGAAGAACGAATATGCGCAATCCATTTCAACCACTATTTTTCCCTGTTTCACTTTGTGCGGCAGCCCGATTTTTTCAAGCATTTCCTTTGTTTCGGGCTTTTTCTCCAGCAGCAGCTCCGTTATTTCCGTGCCCTCAAAGGTTTTCTGTGCGCGCCTCACTTCCCTCACGAGATGCGCGGCCTCTTCGCCGTTCAATGCGGTGTAATAATGCAAGTACTTCGGGTGGAGAGGAACATTGAAGCGCAGCGCGAGCTCAAGCGCGGTATTTTCATCAATAAGGTTCGGCGCCTCCATGAACCGGCTCACATCGAATTCCCCGAGCATGTTTCCCTTCGCCTCTTTTTGCAGCTCGAGCTTCCACCACTCCTCACAATAACCCGCGGGCATCAACGGGTGCGCCGTTTTCCTGAAGTCTCCGAGCGCAATGAGGCAGTCCCCGAGGAAAAGGATTTTTTCAACCGATGCCCTCACTTTCAATGCTTCCTCTGCCGAGCTTATTTTCCTGACTTCGCCGCCGACCAGTTTCACTATCGGCCCCTCTATTGAATCAACCGGAAAAAATTCCGCGCTCTTTCCGGGCCGCTCCATCTTGGCTTGCGTCCCCACAGCAACAAAATCATCAAGGATATGCATTGTCGCGGGATGCACTCCCTTTCCCATTATGCATGTGTTGCGCGCCCGCCCATACCTGAGCCTCAATCCGCCGTAAGTGGAGGGGTAACTGAAAATCGGCCTTCCCGCTGCAATTCTGGAAAGGTAACTGAAATCCGGGTGCACTTCCTTGTCATTTCCCGCGCTTCCCTTGCTGACCTTGATTATGCTTTCGAGCCAGTCCCAATTAAGGCCAAGCATTTTCGCGAGGCCCATTATCTTCATTGCCTTCAAACCCACTCCTTCAGAAATCACGAGGCACATTCCGCCCCTTATCCTGTTGCTCGGAATCCTGCCAAGGTCCTTGTAAGTGGTTACCTCGCGCTCTTCGGTTGGCTCGCCGTTCACGCACACAGGGCAGCCCTGAATAATTTTCCTTACCTCGTCATCCTTGAGCTTGAACTGCCTCGTGATTATTTCATCATAAATGTTGATTTCCTCGACATAGCGCTCAATTTCATCCATTGTCGGCCTGTACCTGTCTAAACCCATTAATTGCCTCGCGTAATCCCCGAGAATCAGCGGAAAAACGGTTGCCGTGCCTCCCGCAGCCCTAATGGGCCCCGCAAAGTAAATGTCGACATACCGCGAGCCATCCGGATTTTTGCTTATAAGAATTTTCGGCACGCCATCCAGCGGCGCGACAACAACTCCCTCGGTAACAAGAACCAAACAGGTTTTCACCGCCTGCTCCAATCTTTTTTCCTCGTTCGGTATATCGCCAATCCCGCCCCCGATTATTTCCTTGAATAATTTGAATATTGCGCGTGTCCTGTCGCCCCTGAATTCCGCGTACAATTCTCTGTACCTTTTCCCTACTCCGGGCGGCCCGATGATGTTTTCCGTCCTGTCCGCAAGGTCAACCGTGGGGGGACATTCTACTTCAAGGCTCAGGTCCTTTCCCTTTTTGCGCGCCTGCACCGCCATTGCATACTGCGCCATCGCCCTTTTTTCCAGCGCATCAAAATATTTTTTTACCGCGGGAACAGCCTTAATCTCCATTCTCTTCACTTCCTCCGGCAAAATTGTTTTCCGTCAGCTTCCTTGTTTTGAGGTTAATGTCAATCGCGATTCCCGGGGTCGGAATGTGCCCCATCCTGATCTGATAGTCTGTCCTTTCCTGCCACGTTCCGGCATTCACGCACATGCATCCCTTGTACTGCGCATACCCCTTGTGGTGCATGTCCCCGGCAAAATAAAAATCGGGCTCCTCCCGGATGAGCATGAAATCCCTTTTTTCCGGAACGTAAGGCTGCGTCAATCCAAATCCTGTCGAGAGGTCGCGCCTGCGCAGCAGCTCAATCATCGCGAGCTGCGGCTCCTTGGAGTTCAGGTGCTTTGTCGCCATGTACATGTCATGGTGTGATGCCCCGTGGTAAATCATGCTCTTGAATCCCTCTATCTCCACCCAGCTCGGGCTCCCGACCATGTGCACGTTCCCCAAATCCGAAATGTTTTTGATGAACTCCTTTGGAATCGCGGGCTGCGGATCCGCCCTCCTTACGGCATCATGCTGGCCCGGGCACATGAATATTTCTATATGCTCGGGAATTTCGCGGATCAATTCGCCGAGCTTTTCGTACTGCCCGTAAATGTCCTTTATCGAGAGCTCGTTTATCTGGTCAGGGTAAACCCCCACTCCATCAACATTGTCGCCCGCGATAACCATGTACTTTATTTTTCCGATGCGCTTCAATTCTTTTTCAGAGGAGGCGTTTCCGTTAAGCCACGACAAAAAATTCGTGAACTCCTTTTCCATGAACAGCCTGCTCCCGACGTGAATGTCGGAAATCAGCATCACGCTTACATCCCTTTCCCCGGTTTTCGGCTGCCTCTGGATCAAATCCGGCCAGAGAATCATCTTCACTATGAGCACTTCATCCGAAAACTTTTTCCCCTTGATTCCAATCACATCATCCAAAAGAACCTTTCCGGCGTCGCGGTTCAGGGCATTGTCTTCCTTTGAAACTATTGCAATGAACCTTCCCTCCGGGCTGTCGAGTTCAATCGTGAGGTTTCCGTTCTTGCTCACCCATTTTTTCATCACCATTCCTATGATGTCCACTTCCTCGTATTGTTTCACGCCCTTCAGGCGGTCGAATGCCTTGGGTGCAAACCCCGCCCTTTTTGAAAACAACCCGTGCAAAAAATTGTACTTGTCAGTGAAGTAATCCAGAAAATCTTTCACTTTTCCTTCGCTCGAGCTCTGGTCCGTTACCTCGTACTCGCGCATTATCCTGAAATCAGGATCAATGTCCTTTGCGTTGCCGGTGAAGGCACTTTTTTTCACGATCACTTCCTTCACGCCCGAAAGTTTTGAATCGTGCTTCGCGAGCCTCTGCTTCACCTTTTCGGAAGAGATTACGGTGCCCTCTATTGATGAAATGATTTCTTTCCAGTGCTCCTCATTTTCGAGCAGCGCAACGGATTCCTTGTCTATGAACTGTTCAAGTGAGTTGCAGTATTCCACTATTTCCTTTTTCCTCTGGCTCTGGATTGTCGCTTCCAAGGCTATCCCTTGCACTTTTCCCTTATGGATTCGAGTTCCGAAATAATCGTCCAGATTTCCGTTCTCGTGTGCGAGGGCATGTTTATGTCGTTGCTTATGTCCTCCATGAGGTAGATTGCGCTTGTCACGTTCACTTCAACCGAATCGCTTTTCGAGGTTATTTTATTCTTCGCATCATCAATCGCTTTCCTTATGTTGCGCGGAACGCCGCTGTCCTCAATGATTGCTTCCATGAGCTCGGCAGTGTACGAGAGCTGGCCGTCCAGATTGTTTTCATTCGCCATGCGCACGCGCCCCCGAAAAAATTTTTACCCTCAAACCTCTGTCAGCAAAAATGGCCATTTAACTCATCTCCGCGCCTAATTCAAGGCGCTTGATAATACCTGAATCCGTAACCTAATAAAAACCTACTTTATATCGAAAGACATTAATTACAGCAGGCCCCAAAAGTTCCTGCCTTTCATTGCGTTTTGCTGTTTTTCATTGCGTCCGCGAGCTCTCCCTCAACCGCTTTTTTGAGGCTTTCCCTGCCCTCGCCCTCAATAATTGCGTCCCCGGTTTTGCGCATTGCATTGTCCATCTGCTCCTGTGAGGCCAAATCCGCCTTGTTTACCACCACCAAAATTTTTTTTCCCGAAAAATCCATCCTTATTTGTTCAAGGAGCGAAAGCTGTTCCTCAAGGGGATAACCGCAGTAAGTCGTGGGGTCAATCACAAAAACAATTATAGTTGCAAGGTGCTTCAGGGCGGCAATCGCCTTTTTTTCCACGTCATTTTTCTCCTTCCTGTCCAGCAATCCCGGGGTATCAAGCACCTGGATGCGCGTGTATCTGAATTCGAAAAATCCGGAATTAATCTGCTTTGTCGTGAACGGATACGGCGAAATCCGGGCATTCGCCCCGGTAAGGCGCTTCAGCATGGTTGTCTTGCCGACGTTCGGCAGGCCCGCAAGCACTATTGTTGGCGCCTCGAAATCTATTGAAGGCAGCTCCCTGAGCTTTTTTGATTCCTCCTTGAGAATTTTGAGCGGCTTATCCAGCTTGTTTATTACCGAGCTCGTTCTTCCGGCAAAAGCCTTGAGGATGCTGTCACAGCCCTCCATGGTTGCTGCTGAATAAACTTTCGAGGAATACTCGTACCTGAGCCTCCTGATTATTCCTGTCGAGGCCCTGAGTTTCGCGAGGTTCATTTTCAACGCGTCGACATCCGCAATGGCGGAAAGCAAATCCCTGTAAAACGGGTTCATTTCATCTATGCGCGGGAACTGCTTTGCAAGCGGCATCAGTTTCGACTGCAAAAATTTCCCCATTTCCTTTATTTTGAGCGCATTCAGGCCCTTCCTGTTAATGGCCTTGTTCGCGCCCCTCCTAGAGTAACTGAGCTTTGAAGTGAGCGTAAAGGCCTGGTCCAAAAGCTCCTTCGAAGCCGGAAAATAGTACTCCGAGGGCCTTTCGGTTCCCCCAACCCTATTTAAATGTTTTCTGGCTTTTTTCAATTAGGATTCCTCTTTTTTAGGGGGTTTTTTTGCCTTGGTCAACCTAAACAATCTCTACAAAGGAAACTATAAAAGGTATCTCATACTGCCGGCAATACTGCTTGCGGTGTTCTTTTTCCTTATTCTCGTTTTCCCAACCGTAAAGCAGGGAATAGACCTCAGGGGCGGCACCAGCATAATCGTGAGGAACGACACCATGATGGATTCTTCGCTCCTCGAAAAAAGGCTCCTTGAAAAGTACGAGTTCTCGGACCTCCAGATAAACTCGGTTTCCTCGCCCACGGATTACGGGCTGCTTGTGCAGTACGCGCAAAGCGATGCGAGCGCTTCGGAAGTGCAGCAGACAATAATTGAAACATTTTCAATCAAAAATGAGAGGATACAGGTGAACCAGATAGGCGCGTCTTTCGGGGCAAAATTCTATGAATCCGGGACAACCGCAATGCTCGCGGGCGCAGTACTCGTAACACTTGTGGTTTTCCTTTTCTTCAGGGAAATCATTCCCTCTCTTCTTGTCATCGCGGCGGCAATCTTTGATGTGCTTGGTGCCTTGGCGCCCATGGCGCTCTTCGGCATACCTCTTTCAGGCTCAACCATTCCTGCGCTGCTCGCAATGGTCGGTTACAGCATTGGCACCGACATAATGCTCACAACAAGGGTCCTCAAGAGAAAGGAAAAAACCCCGGCGGAACGCTCCTCCGAATCAATGGCGACGGGCCTCACAATGACCTTCACGTCCATTGCGGCGCTTCTCGTGATGGCTGTTTTGTCCTACTTCATGCAGATTCAGGTTTTCTTCGAAATTTCCGCCGTGCTTTTGTTCGGGCTTTTCGCCGACATAATTTCAACATGGTTCATGAATGCGCCCCTGCTTTTGTGGTTCGTGGAGAAAAGGGGTGAATCAAAGTGAGCGTTGCAAGAAACCCCAAAGTAATGTTTGCCGCCGCAGTGATACTGCTTTCATTGCTTTCCATTGCAATCAACGGCGTGCAGTTCGGCGTTGAATTCAGGGGAGGGACTCTTTTCCATATACAATTGGAAGAACCCGTTTCCCGGGAAAAAATGGAGACAATAGTTTCCGTTATTTCACAGCGCCTCGACGCCTTCGGCCTTAAGGACACAAAAGTAAATTCCCTGGGCAACGACCTGTTGGTTGCACAGATTGCGGAAACTAATCCGGAACAGATAGCGCGCCTCGAATCATTGCTCAGGACACAGGGAAAGTTCGAGGCAACCCTTGACGGCAACATTCTATTCGAGGGCTCCGACATAGTGCAGGTGTTCAAGGACGCGACCCGCGGTTACGGCGTCGGCCAGTCCGAGAACGGCTACACCTGGAACCTGCCTTTCCTCCTGAACCAAACGGCGGGCGACAGGTTTTCAAAAAGCGTTTTCCACCGCTGCACCGCGGTTTCCTTTGACCCTTCTTCCGGCACGCAGTATGACTGTGACAGCACGTACTTTTTCATTGACAGGCCGGCCGAAGCCGTCCTGATAATCCCGAAAAATGTTTTCTCCGATGACTCGCAGCTCCTTGTTCAGGGAAACCAGGCGGAAAACATTCCGGCCGGCACCGCGTTCGCCGAACTCATGAAGAACGCAACCATGCCTTACATTGTTGCGGAATCGGACAATAACTTTTCACAGGCCGAATCAAGCAAACTCGCGTCACTTTTAGGAACAGCAAAAGAGGCAATAGTGCATCCGGATGCATCGCAGGGGCAAAGGGCATCGCTCGAGTCAATGGGCTACAGGGTTGTCGAGGTGAAGAACGAAAGGCCTGAAACCCCGTGGGTTTGGGTTGCAACAGGCGCGAGGCAGATAATAGCGCTCACCCCGGGAATTGCAAACCTCGACCCTTACGTTGAAAACCCGAACAGCGCAAAAATTTTCTCGGAACTCAGCATCACGGGTTCCGGAACCTCGCAGGATGAGGCAATCCAGAACCTCAAATCGCTTGCGATTCTCCTGGAAACAGGGTCCTTGCCGATAGGGATAAAGGAAATTTCCAAGGAAAGCATTTCCCCGCTTTTGGGTGAAGAGTTTTTGTCCGGCACATTCCTCATCGGAATAATAGGCCTTTTGGTTGTGGCGCTCGTGCTTTACATCAGGTACAGGGCAATAAAGCTTGCGCTCCCGATTCTCCTCACAGGCCTCAGCGAAATAGTCATAGTTGTGGGAATCGCGTCAATCCTGAGGTACAACCTTGACTTGGCCTCCGTTGCAGGAATACTCGCATCGGTAGGCACCGGTGTCAACGACCAGATAGTCATTATAGACGAGCTCAAAAAGGGAGAACTAACAGAGGGAGGAAGCTACGCCAACCGCGTGAAAAAAGCATTCTTCATAGTGTTTGCCGCGGCCGCAACCAGCATAGCCACGATGCTGCCCGTAATACTTTTCGGCTTTGGCTTTGGAAAACTTGTGGGCTTTGCGATAACAACAATACTCGGGGTGCTTGTCGGCGTCCTGATTACCAGGCCGGCTTTCTCGGTCCTCGCGGAGCAAATACTCAAGGGCTCAGAGAAATCCTGAAAAATCCTTTATTCCGGCGGTTTTTTTCGTGAAAAAATACCACGCCGCAATCACCGCTCCTGAAGTCACGAACCAGCTCAGCACATGCACAATCTCCGCAACCGCTATGCCGAATTCTTTTCCCGACCACAGCACAAGCAGCACCCTGAAATAATTCACGACAAGCAGCGCCACGAACCCCGCGGCAAAAACAACTGCTTTTTCCTTCAATTCCGGCTTTTTCAGCGAAAATATTATCGCGGCAAGCACGCTCGCACTCACGAGGCCTGTGCAGGACGCGGTTATTTCAAACGCCCCTTCCGAAACAAACACGAGGCTGCCGGAGTAACCCAACCCGAGAAAAGAGGCAAGCGTCCGCGCAATGAACTCCTGCAGCGGCACAACGGGAAAATTCACGACAAGGAACTCGAGAAAAAGGAATATTGCGAAAAACTTCGCGAAAAAAACGGCCCCGCTTCTGTGCAGATTCACCAGGGCACCTTTTTCAGTTTTGTCCTGAACGCAATGTAGTTCGAAACCCTGTGCGCAACCAGGGTTATGACGCACACGAGAATCGCCTCATAAAAATCAGGGACATAAACAATGCTTCCGAAAATCATTCCCCCGATGGCAAAATCGAGCTGGTCGAGGAACAGCACCTCCTTTCCCTGTTCTATTCCGTTGCGCCTCTTGAAAAAGCTTGCAACCATGTCGCCTATAATGGCGCCGAGCGAAAGCAAAAACCCGAGGAGAACATAATTCCCCGGAAAAATTGCGTTTGCGTCCGCGGAGAAAAAGCCTATTGCCGCGGCAACAATCGTGCCTGTCACTATCCCGAAAAAGAGGCCCTTCCAGGTTTTTCCGGCGCCGAAAACCGGCTTTCCGTCCAAAAATTTTTTTCCGAAATCAACAGGCGTTTTGCCGCCGAAGAGCATTGCAAAGCCGTTCGCGAAGTACATTGGGGCGAGGTAAAAAATGAATTTGAGCAAAAAATCCTGCATGCGAATCACGGGGAATTTACAACTTTATATAACTGGTTACATTTTTATTACGGCGCATTCCCGCCAAATTTCAAATCATTGGTTTCGGCCACGCACCCCGCGGCGCTCAGATGAGGCCCGAGAACGCAAGCGCAACCATTGCCCCGGCAATTCCCGCGAGAAGGTTCACGTGGGTGTTGTTCAGCATCCCCTTTCTCTCGAAAACCGCGCCCAAAAGGCTGTCGAAAAGCGTTCCAACCAGCCCCGCAAGGGTTATTGCCACAAACCCCACTGCGCTTTGCTTTACCGTGAAAAAGAAAATGAGCGCAATGAACGAGGCTGCGACAGCTCCGGCAACTATTCCAAGGACGGTTACCCCGCCGTCCGTGCCCATTTCAACTTCCTTGAGGCTCGTAATCAGCACGGGCTTTTTGCGCGAAAGCATTCCTATTTCCGAGGAAACCGTGTCCGCCAGGGCTGCTGAAACCGCGCCAAAAAAAGCGGCATACTGCCCGAAGAAGAGCGCGATTATTGCGGCCGCGGAGTTCGCGAAAATGTTCGATATTGTGCGCTGTCCGTGTTCCGCGGTTTTGCGCGCTATCCTGGTTGATGCCTCGGCAACAACGTAAAAAAAGAGAAGCGTTCCGGCCGCGAGGAGTCCGCCGAGCGCGAACGCAATTATGCCCACGGCGTCAGCAAAAATTATTCCGCGAACACTCAAAAGCTTTTTGCCGAACGAAAATGCCGAAAAAATAACCAGCATTGCAAAGATGGCGATCGATTCGGTTGTGAGCAATGTTTCTAGCACTGCAGGAAACCCCTTCACAGAAGCTCTGAGCCTACTATTTCTATCCTTTTCAACGGCACAATTTTTTTTGCCACGGCATAAAGGCTGTTCGTTATGTTCCCGAAAACAACCTCGTCAACAACCTTGTTCGAGTCCGTTTCAAGAATTATTTTTGTTGTTTCCTCTGTAAGCCTTTTCCTGATGGCGGTTTTCTGCGCCCTCGAAGCCCTCCTGTCCGTGACCGCGGCAATCTTTATCCTGAATTTCGGCCCGTCCTTCGAGGAATAATCCGCTATGCTCATAATCTTGCTCGCGCGCCTCCTGATTATGCGCCTCAAAAAATTGTCCTTGATGACATGGCCGGTCACAATCGTGTTTGCCTTGCTTGCCTTGACCTCGACAACCTTGAACTTGAGGTGTATGTGCTGCTTTTTGGGCTGGTTCGCCAATTCGCGGCCGGTAACCGTAATGGTTCTCCCTATGAGTGTTTCGGGTTTTTCGCTGATTGTTTCTCCCAATTCCCTGAACTCGAACTCCTTCGGCGCCAAAATGGTGTACCATGCCTTCTTCTTCCACTTGTCGACGGTTTTTTTCCTTGCCTTGGGCTGCTGCTTCGTCTTTTCCTTTGAAGTCACTTCCTTTGCTTCCTTTTCCTTCTGAGCCATATTCAAATCACTTCCCCACGCGCATTTCCCTCTCCGAGGATTTCGCCTCAGAGGGCTCAACGCCGCGCGCAACCCTTTCGCCGGTTGGGAGCGACAGCCCCTGCTTCGCAGGGCCTTGGTCCCGCAAAGCGGGACATTTACTATCGAGCCTCAAGGCGAAGATGGTACTCGTACCCAACAATCCGCCGTGCCCTTCCGAGGCACTTCTCGGACGAAACTGTTGGCCCGCTTCGCTTGCAGTTAATTCATAACCCATAAAATCACTTCACCAGGAGCGCGGCGCTTTCGGGAGTGTACTTCCAGCCCTTTGGCAGGCGTCCTTTTTTTGTGTAGTAAATGGTGAGCCTCCTTATTTTGCTCACGGTAAGCTGGTAACCGCGCTTTGCAGTGGTGTCCTTGTGGTTCTTCTTCATGTGGCTCTGCACCTCAACGGATTTCTTTATCAGGTTAAGCATGTCCCTTGGAATGTCCGACCCGAGCTTGTTCTCCGAAAGGATTTTCTCAATGTTTTTTCCGGTAAGGTTTTTCACGCTCGGGATGCCGTATTGATCGCGCAGAGCCATTCCGATTTCGCTTGGAGTCATTCCGGAGTTCGCGAGCGAAACAATTATTTCCGCGACCTCATCCGCCTTGTACTCGACCCAGTTTGGGCTCTTCTTTGAAGCCGGCGGCGTACTGCCGCTCTTGCCCTTTGCGCCTGAATGCATTCTTGCCATTCAAAACCACTTTTTTTTGAAATTGAAATACTTTATTTTTTGACCTCTCCACCCCTTCCAAGGCGAGGAAAAGCCTTTTGAAACAAAAATTGTATACTATTCCTCCCTAAGGAAAACTATAAAAAGGCTGCTGTGCTGCTTCAAATCCCAAGTTTTCTGCGCATATCCATTATTTTTCGCCACCCTTCTTTATAGTCCTTCGGGAAACGCTCCCTGACTCCCAATGCCGTTGTGTTGTAATACACCCTTAGGAGACTTTCCGCCATTGCTGCGCCAGGCCCTCCTTCTGACTGCATCTTTCTTGCCGAGCTAATCCATGCACGCGGATTAACTGTGCTCTTAATTTCTTTCGTGCTTTGCATTCCACGGGTTTCTCTTTTTGTCTCTGATTTTTTTGTTGCCGTTTCAATTTTTTCCTTTTCAGGCTTGCGCCTTTTTGGCAGGTTTAATATTTTTCTTCCTGTGCTAATATTTGGTACCTTGATGTCAAGTGTTTTTGCTATTGCATCAAGGGTAAATTCTGGCCAAAATTCTGAAGCATAAGCCCCTATTTGCCTTTTGTGCGGCCTTCTTGGTTTTTTCAAATCCAATTCATTGAGGTTGCCGATACCAGCTAATCTATTCTTTAATCTATTCCTAGTTCTGTGTAAAGCCGCCATAAAAACAATTCCGTGCCGTGCTATATTAACTATTCGCTTCAGTAATACCTCGTTCGCGCCTCCACCTCTTTCAAATGCCTCAAAACAGCCTTTCCCTGCGCGAATTCGGCGCAATAAGCCCTTTCAACATTTTTTCCATTCCCTGATTATTTTGTAATGCGTCGCGGCGAAGGTCTTTTTGAACGCGAGCAAATCAACCGCAAAATCCTCAATCTTCGAACTTATTGAACCCAAGCCGAAATCAAGGAAAACCAAAGAATTTTTATGTAGCAGAATGTTGCTTGTTGTCAAATCCCCATGGACGATATTGTTCGCATGCAGCTTTCCAATTATTTTTCCGGCTTCAGCGCAGAATTTTTTCGCCTTTTTAGTTTTTGAAAGTTCCTCGAGCAGGGTTTCTCCTTCAATGAACTCGCTGGTGATGGCCAGGCCCTTCGTGTCTATCTTCCATATCGCAGGCGTCCTTATTCCGGCCTTTTTCGCCCTTGAAAGGAGATTGCATTCGGCGCGCATCCTTTCCGAAAGGATTTTTTCGTCCAAAGAATTTTCGCGGTACTTTTTCCTCTCGCGAACCTTCACGACTGCTTTTCTGCCGAGGTATTCGGATTCAAAGAGCAGCGCTTCCGCACCCTGCTTAAGCAATTTCATGAAATCACTTTTTTCAGCATAGCGCCTGCAGCTGATTCACTGATTTCTGAAGCGAAGAAACAACATTCGCCATAACTGAATCGAATGTGTTTCCCGACAAATAACCAAGCTGGCTATGCGGAACGGTTTTCTGGAACGCAACAACTTTCTTCGCTGAATCAAGCGTTGCCTGCGCCTCCTTTTTCGCATTTGCAACCGCACCCGTGAATGAACAGTCAGGCGCGCTCAAATTTATCGCGCCGGCGCTTTCTGAATAATTGTTCATTGCGGACTGCATCTCCGCGAGCGCTTCCTTGAGTTCAACAATTTTCTTGTCGTCGCCGAAAACAATCACGCTACGCAAATCTTTTTTGTATGCCTCGAGCTCCGTTGGATCACCAGGAACGAGCTTCTGTTCTCCCAGGCCGTATTTCGCGTCAACCCTGTTCACGCCGTCAACGCTATAATTGATTATGCCGAATTGTGTCGCGGCAAACAGCAACAGGGCAACGCCGATTAAAACCAAAACGATTTTCCCCGCGAATCCCATTCAAAGCACCCGTATAGCGCATAAGGCTTTTTCATGTATTTAAGTTTTTACTCCACTTCCAGTGAAATTCCCTCTGAAACCGCTATTTTTCCTTCGCCTTTTGCGATGGCAATTTCCTTGAGATTCATCGTCCTCTTTATGTCCTCGAGCGCCTCTTCAAGGCCTTTTGTTTTTTCCGCGAACACAATAACCTTGCCGAGCTCCGCATTCATAGCCATGCTCTTCTCAGACTTGTATTTGCGCAGCGCCGCAATAATGTTTTTCGCGGCTTCGCCAATTTTTTCCGCGGCATCATCAATCATTTTCTCTTCCTGCTCAGGCCACTTCTTCAGGTGTATTGAATCAGTTTTCATTGTTCCCTTGAAGTTCGCATGGAAAATTTCCTCGCAAGTGTGCGGAACGAAAGGCGCGAGCATCTTCACCATTTCAGTGAGAACCTTCAGGAGAACGGCCTTCGCGGCCTTTCCGCTTTTGCTGTTCTCATCATAAACCCTGTACTTGACTTCCTCGATGTAAAAATCCGCGAACTCGAGCCAGAAAAAATTCCTTATAACCAAAAGAGCCTTCGAGAACTCGTAATTTTCAAGTGATTCGGAAGCGATTTTTTTTGTTTTCTCAAACCTTGCGAGCAGCCACTTGTCTACAATGCGCAAATTCTTTTTTTCCTTCTCGAAATCAGCAAGCGAGCTTCCCTGCGTCTTCATCGCGACAAATGAAGATGCATTCATGAGTTTGGTAAGAAATTTTTTTCCAGAAACAAATTCCTTTTCCTGGAACGGCAAATCCTCCCCAAGCGTTCCCGAGGCCGCCCAATAACGGAGCATGTCAGCGGAATACTTATCAATCATCTGCACCGGCTCAATCACGTTCCCCGAGGATTTTGACATTTTCCTCCCTTTTGGGTCCAAGGCATGCCCGGAAATCATTATGTTCTCCCATGGCAGTTTGCCCTCGTGAAAATACGCCTTCACAACCGTGTTGAAGGCCCACAGAGTGATTATGTCGTGCGCCTGCGGCCTGAGGCTCATGGGGAAAAGTTTTTTGTGGAACTTTTCATCCGAAGCCCATTTCGAGTTAATCTGCGGAGTCAACGAGGAAGTTGCCCAGGTATCCATCACATCCTTTTCCGGAATGAATTCTTTCCCCTTGCATTTGGGGCATTCCTTTGCCTTCGGTTGGTGCTGCAGCGGGTCAATGGGCAGCTGCTCTTCCGAAGCGAATATTTCCGCGCCGCACTTTTTGCAGTACCAAACCGGGAACGGAACGCCGAAAAACCTTTGCCTCGAGAGGCTCCAGTCCCACTGCAAACCGTTAATCCAATTCTCATAACGCACCCTCATGTGTCCAGGATACCACTTCAATTCTTTACCTTTTTTCAGGAACTCTTTCTTCAAATCCATGTATTTCAGGAACCACTGCTTCGCGTTCATTATTTCTATTTCGGTTTTGCATCTCTCATGCACATTCACCGCGTGCCTGATTGGCTTCTGCGAAAGCAGCAAACCAGATTCCTTTAATTCCTCTATTATTTTTTTGCGCGCCTCCTTGATTTTCATGCCCTCATATTTTCCCGCGAGTTTAGTCATTCTCCCGTCAGGAGTAATGCTCATTTTAAGAGGCAGATTATGCGCGAAGTACCACTCCATATCCGTTTGGTCTCCGAAGGTGCAGCACATGACAATGCCGGTTCCTTTTTCGGGATCAACGCGCGCATCCTCAATTATAGGCACTTCATAATTGAACAAAGGAACCTTCGCTTTTTTTCCGAGCAATTTGGATTTGCGTTTATCCGATGGGTGGATGAAAACCGCGACGCAGCTCGGCAAAAGTTCCGGCCTCGTGGTTGCAATAACAAGATTTTCGTTGCCCGCCTTGAAGACAATGTCGTTGAATGTGCTGTCCATTTCAACATCCTCGAGCTCCGCCTGCGCTATCGCGGTTTCGCATGCGGGGCACCACATTGAGGGCGCTTCCTTCCTGTAAACCCTCTTGATTTTATTCAATTCCAAAAAACTTTTTTGGCTCGTTTTGCGCGCGAGCCCATCAATTGTCCTGTAAAGAGTTCCCCAGTCGACGCTCAGGCCGAGGCTCTTGAAATCCGCAATCATTGCTTCCTCGTGCTTCTTTGTTTCCTCGAGGCAGATTTTTATGAATTCCTCTCGCGTGAAGTCCTTTGCGCGGATGTTCCTGCTTTTTTCCACAAGCCTTTCGGTTGCAAGGCCATTGTCATCAAGGCCGAAAGGGTAGAAAACATTGAAGCCTTTCATGCGCTTGTAGCGCGCAATGAAATCCGCCTGCGTGTAAGAAAAAGCGTGGCCGAGATGCATCCTTCCCGAAACTGTGGGAGGCGGAGTGTCAATGCTGTAAATCGCGGCATTGCTCTTGTAGTCAAAGCCGTAGGTTTTCTCTTTTTCCCAGTGCTTCTGCCACTTGGATTCCATTACCCTGAAATCAAAGCCCTTTTCTTCGCCCATTTTTACCACTAAAACAGCTGTTCTGGGTTCCTGTGTTTTCCCTTCAATTTCAGTAGAATAAGTCTTAAAAGGGTGATTTGGGGAGCCAACCCAACGTTTTTATTGGGTCGAATATTCCCATCTGATATGTCTTGCGACATTTACAAAACCGAGTCTTTCGCGAGAACTTTGGAGGTTTTGGAAAAAGACGAAAAAGAGTGGGTAAACAAAATAGTTTCCAAGCTGAAGGAGAATCCTGAAACAGGCAAGCCGCTCAGGTTCCCGTGGTTTAAGGAAAAGAAGTTCAAGAGAAAAAGGCTGTATTTTCTTGTTTATGATGAACTGAATAAAATATTGTTTGTTGCTTTCGGCAACAAGAAAGATCAGCAAAAGATAATTGATTCGGTTACACGCAATTTGGATGCTTACAAAAAATTAGCGGAAAATCTCTAATCTTCCCATTTCTTAATTTTGCCTTCGCGCATGTCCTGAAAGCTTTTCTCAAGCTGCGCAACCAAGTCATCAGCTATTGCGGCCTTCTTTTTGAGGCGCTTATACTCTTCCTTAGGAATAGTTATTGTTTCCATGAAAAGTTTATATCTCTTCTAAAATAAAAACATAGCGGAAAAGAGTAGTGCCGACAAATACGGTTGCAGCCGTTTTCGGCGCTCACGCTAGAACGGTTTGCCCCAAAGCAAGTATCAGGAATATGCCGAGAGTATTAAGCACGTATGATATTACCACGAGATGCGCACCGCTGATTTTCTCCGATGAAGCCAGGAGCGAAACCCCTATTTCATCCGGAAAAGGCGACAAAATAATGAATCCCGCAACAACCGGCAGAACATATTTCCCGATAGGTTTTGGTATTGCGGAATTGAGTGCGGCAACGAATTTTTCGCCCTTGAGCTCATTTATTTCATCCATGAAAGAGAGCCTTATGACCTTGAAAATCGCGAAATCCCCGAAAGCGGCGCCTATCCCGCCCAAGAGCGCGGCAAAAACCAGGCCCTGGCTCTTCGAAAGAATTAGGAGCGCGGCGGTTGCAGGCGCGGCAGTCAAACCGTAGCTGTACAATATGCCTGCAACCAAAATGCCCGCATATCCGAGGTCAACTATCCAGCTTCTCGCAGGCCGGAACAAGTCCGCAGTCATGACAAGATAACTTGTCAGGAAAATGAGCGCGAGCAGCGCGAGTTTCGGGTATTTGAAACGCATGAAACAATGAATGTTTTCCAATTAATAAAGAATTTGCATCCGTGAATTTTCCGCTATAGCAGACCACGAAAGTTTTTCGGCATTTATGGTGGTTTGCTAGATAGTACCTGGTGCCCAAGGGTACTAGGCTTCGTACCCTACGGGTAGAAGGAACCATGAAAATTCACCGAATTACTTTATTGGTTTGCTACAGAACATTCCTTTCAGCTTTTGCCGAAAAAACCATTCTGTTTTGCGGCTAGCTCACTTGCTGGCCAGGCCATTGGGCGGGTAACCCCTAGGTTTCCCTTTTCCGGCTTCGGGCGATTTTTTATAAGCACTCGAGATATGGGATGTCATACTTCTTATTCCTATTATGTGCGCAATGTCCCGCGCGGAAGCATGCGGATATTTTTTTGCCATTTCCCTCACAAAATCCAGGCTCAGGCCGGAATATTCCTTGGACATTGCCCTGTGCAGCCTGGCAATGTTTGTTTCAGATATTGGCTTTTTGAATTTGCTGAGTTCCAGCCCTTTCATCGGGCTCCTTCGTTTTAATGGCGCCATAAAACAGGGAACGCTTTAGTGGTTAATTAACTTTGCCTTCACTCAAACATCCCTTTCAGCTTTCCAAACAACAGTTGCGTCTGTTGGGTGCGCATACGGCCGTCCCTTCTGCGAAGGGACATAAGTTTGCATCAGATTACTCAAACATCCCCTTCAGCTTTCCAAAAAAGCCCTTCCTGCTCTTTGCGGTCTCGTCCTCTTCTGAAAGCTTTTCAAGGAGTTCGCGTTGCTTTTTCGAAAGCTTCTCAGGCGTTTTGATTATAGCTTTCACGAACTCATCGCCGTAGCTCGCTTCGCCCAATTTTTTTATTCCCTTGCCGTGCATCCTGAAAATAGTTCCGCTTTGTGTTCCTGAAGGAATCTTTAATTTCGCCTTTCCCTTCAATGTCGGCACTTCAACTTCGCTCCCGAGGGCGGCTTCGGGGAACGAGATTGGCGCTTCCATGAAAATGTCCGCGCCGTCGCGCCTGAAAACCTCGTGCGGCTCGGCATAAATCACGGCAATCAGGTCTCCTTTTGATGCGCCGCGCTCGCCCGCATTCCCCTGGCCTTTCAAGCGCAAACTGTTTCCGGTATTGACTCCTGCGGGCACATTCACCTTTATTTTTTTGTGCTTGTGCACTTTCCCATTGCCCGAACACACTGGGCAGGGGCTTGAAAACATTTGCCCAGAGCCACGGCATTTCCTGCACGTGCTTTGCGTGCTTATTACGCCTATAAATGTCCTGCGCGTCTGCCTTTCAATTCCAGAGCCATTGCAGTTGTCGCACCCCTCAACCTTGGTTCCGGGTTTTGCGCCGCTGCCTTCGCAGTATTCACATTCCTGTATTGCGTCAATTTCAAGCTGCTTTTCCGCGCCGAATGCGGCCTCCTCGAAAGAAATGTTCAGCCGAACCGCAATGTCCTCGCCACCCTGGGGCCCGCGCCTTCTCGAGCCGCCGAATGCCCCGCCAAATAAATCGGAAAATCCCCCGCTGAAACCAAAGCCCCCGAAAATGTCCTCAAAATCCGCGCCCGAGAAATTTCCCCCGAAACCCTGGGCTCCGGAGGCGCCGGAAAATCTTTCCGCTTCAGAGCCGAACTGGTCATAATTCCTGCGCTTTGCCCCGTCACTAAGAACTGAATAAGCATGCTGGGCGTCCTTGAATTTTTGCTCCGCATCCTTTTCCCTGTTCACATCCGGATGGAACTGCTTTGCGAGCTTTTTGTAGGCGCGCCTGATGTCTTCCTGTGAAGCGTTTTTCCGGACCCCTAAAATTTCGTAGTAATCCTTTGCCATTCAGAATTCCTCAATGTGAAAGCGCCTTAAATAATAATTGTTCCCGCGCGTTAATCCTTCTTGTCGTCTTCCGTGAATTCCGCGTCAACAACCTTGTCATCTTCCTTCTTCCCTTTTTTGCCCTTATGCGCTTGGCCGCCTTCGTGTCCGTTCCCGTGTTTTTTCGCGGCCTCTTCCTGCGCTTTCCTGTAAAGTTCCGTCGACGCGCCCTGAACCTCTTTGTTGAGTTCCTCGAGCCTGCTCTTTATTGCATCAACATCCTTCTGCTCGGGCTCGAGAAGCTTTTTGAGTTCCCCGCTCTTCGATTTTATTGCCGAGAGCTTTTCCTCGGCAACCTTGCCCTTCATTTCCTCCAAAAGTTTTTCAGTAGAGTAAACCATTGCCTCGGCATTGTTCAGGATTTCCGTTTCCTCGCGCTTCTTTTTGTCCTCTTCGGCGTGCTCCTCGGCCTCGCGCTGCATCCTCTTTATTTCCTCGTCGCTCAGTTTCTGCGACGCGACAATTTTCACTCCCTGTTCCTTTCCAGTTCCAAGGTCTTTTGCGTTCACGTTCACTATGCCGTTCGCGTCAATGTCAAACGTGACCTCAATCTGCGGGATTCCGCGCTGTGCAGGGGGAATTCCAACAAGCTGGAACCTTCCGAGCGTTTTGTTGCTGGAAGACATTTGCCTCTCACCCTGCAGAACATGAATGTCAACCGCGGGCTGGTTATCCGATGCGGTTGAAAAAACCTGACTCTTTTTTGTAGGAATGGTGGTGTTCCTTTCAATGAGTTTCGTGAACACCCCTCCCAATGTTTCTATTCCGAGGCTGAGCGGAGTGACATCCAAAAGGAGAACGTCCTTGACTTCCCCTGAAAGGACCCCCGCTTGAATAGCCGCGCCCATTGCGACGCACTCCATCGGGTCAACGCCATGCTCGACCTTGGTGCCTATTTCCTTTTCAACAAAGTTCCGGACAACAGGCATCCTTGTGGGGCCACCGACAAGAATTATTTTGCTGATTTCAGCGGGAGTAAGCTTTGCATCCGCAAGCGCCTGCTGCAGCGGCTTTGCGCATTTTTTCACAATCGGCGCAATCAATTCCTCGAGCTTCGCGCGCGTGAGCTTCAATTGCAGGTGCTTCGGCCCTTCATGCGTCGCGCTGATGTAAGGCAGGTTGATTTCGGTTTCAACAACAGTAGACAATTCAATCTTCGCCTTCTCTGCCGCCTCGTGCAGGCGCTGCATTGCCGTCGCGTCCTTCGAAAGGTCAAACCCTTCCTTCTTCCTGAAATCCGCGAGAATGTAATTCACGAGAGCCTCATCCATATCGCGCCCGCCCAATTGTGTGTCTCCGGAAGTGCTCCTCACTTCGAACACGCCTTCCTCGTAATCCATTACCGTAACATCGAGCGTTCCCCCGCCTAAATCGAAAACAAGTATTTTGTAGTTCTGCTTTTTCTTGTCCAAACCGTATGCAAGTGACGCCGCCGTGGGCTCGTTGATTATCCTTACTATTTCGAGGCCCGCGATTTTCCCCGCGTCTTTCGTGGCCTGCCTTTGGTTATCATCAAAGTAGGCCGGGACGGTTACCACTGCCTTTTCCACTTTTTCCCCGAGGAATGCTTCCGCGTCCTTCCTGATTTTCTGGAGCACGTAAGCCGAGAGCTGCTGCGGCGTGTATTCCTTTCCCCTTGATTTGTACCTGAAATCGGTTCCCATTTTTCTCTTGAAGCCGAAAAAAGTATTTTCGGGGTTTGAAATTGCCTGCCTTCTTGCGGGTTCGCCCACAAGCATTTCGCCTTCTTTTGTAAAGGCGACCACGCTCGGGAAAGCCTTTCCGTAAACGGTATTTCCTTCTGCCGAAGGGATTATTCTTGGTTTTCCGCCTTCCAGAATCGCTGCTGCACTGTTCGATGTGCCAAGGTCCACGCCAATAGTCTTCGTCATTTTGAATCAACCTCCGTCAAAATGTTTTGTTCAGAACAAATTAATTCCGGTTTTTGATTAACCATTTTTCATCACTCCGTTTTTTTGTTTACCCGGACTTTGGCGGGCCTCAAAACCTTTCCGTTAAGCATGTAACCCTTCTGGAGCTCCTCCAGAATAATTCCGTCTTCCTTTTCCTTTTCATGCGAAGTAAGCAAACACTCATGCACATTGAAATCAAATTTTTTGCCGGTGGTTTCAATAATCCTGACTCCGTTCCTTTCGAGGATTTTCATCAATTGAGCCCCGATTTTATCCAATGCTTCAGTGCCCCCGCCGTGTTTCCAGGCAAAACTTTCCAGTTTTGCCGGACCCGTCTCCGAGGCCTTTTTTGCCTCCAGAATCGAGTCAACAAGGGGCAAAAATTCCTTCAGGAGCGAGGAATTCGCGAATTTTGTGAACTCCCCCTGCTCCTTTTCCGAGCGCTTGCGGGAATTCTCGAACTCCGCCTGCAGCCTCTGCAGGGTTTCCTTGTATTCCTGCGCCAAAGCCCTGAAATCCTCCTGCTTCTCCTCCTTTTTATGCTCCTTTCCTGCCTTTGCCTGCAAAAATGCTCACCAAAACCACTTTTTGTCTAAACCTATTAGACAATTACACTACTTCTTAATCAAAGCTTTTTTAAACCTTTTCCGGCCTATTTTTTGCATGGACCAATTGCCCCAAAGAATGGCTTTCAAGATTGTGATAAGGAAGGTTGAGAAGCCCTTTTCCAGCGCGCCTTTGGACGAGCTGGACTGGATTTGCCAGTCTCTTGGTTTTCTGGAGCCGGTTGACCGCGAGAAAACCGCCTCAATGATTTTCCGCGAAATCGTGCGCGGAACCGAGAGCGGCGAGGCCCTGACCTCAACCGCGATTTCAGAGCGCGTGGGCATGAGCCGCGGCGCAGTGATTAATCATTTGAATAATCTCCTGCGCTCGGGGCTGATTATGCGCAATGGGCGCTATTATTCCTCGCGCTCAAAATCCGTTTACCGCACTATTGAAGAGATTCAGGAGGATGTTGAAAGGATTTTCGAGCGCATGAAAAAAACTGCGCGCGAGATTGATTCCGAATTGGGGATAAGGGATTTTCCCGATGAAGCCTGAAAGTCAAAGGACAAATTTTGTATCCATATTTTTGTCCTTTGATATTACTCTAACTTTTTAAACAAGCCCCGTTGGGGCTGCCGAAGTTTCCCGAGTTTTTTTGCCGGCAAAACAAGCCAAGTAACCCTTTTATTCTACCTTTTCCCTTTTTAGTGCATGCCGTTAAAGAAGAGCCTCGCCTGGGAAACCACTTTTTTCCTGAAGGACAAGGCAAAGGAAAGGGCGTTCAACCTGAAAAACGACACGCCTCTGATAGCGCTGTACGTTGCCGAATTCATTTTGACGCTTGTTCTTGTCGCGGCAATCCTCCTTTACCTCGACGGGCGCTTTAACCAAATAGAGTTCCCTTTCAACTTGTTCATTTTTGCCGCGATTTTGTTCGGCGTGATGCATTTCTACAATTACACAAAGCCCTTCCGCGAGTGGCGCGGCATCAAAAGAGAATCCTCGTTCAGGGCGTTCATGCTGGAATTCGTTATTTTTGCCATCGTGGTTGTTTCCGGCTACATTTACCAGGACCCGACAATAAACATTATCCCTTACCCATTCAATTTCCTTGTTTTCCTCGCGGCGCTTTCAGTGCCTTTATACTTTTACGTGAATGAAAAGTTCATTGAATAGAAACCCGCCTTTTGCCGCTTTGCCCCGGCGTCCTTAAACACAGGCTATTAAGACCCCAAAAAGCTAATTAAGGTGTTCAACGTAGTAATTATGTTGGTGAACGTATATGGTCAGCATGACTCTCTCAATATCTGATGAAATGAGGAAGCGGATGAGGAAGCACTCCCAAATCAGGTGGTCCGAAGTGGCCAGGGCGGCCATAAAGCAGCAGTTGGATGATATTGAGGAATTGGATAAAATAGCTTCCAAAAGCAGGCTCAGCGAGCAAGACGTAAAGGAAATTGCGGGCATGGTTGACAAGGAACTGCTTGGGCATTTTGAGGGGCTCGCAAATGCTGCTCGTGATTGATGCAAACATTTTGTTTTCCGCACTTCTCAAGGATTCCGGCACGAGAATGCTGATTCTTGATAGGCGGCTCGCAATTTTTGCCCCTAAGTTCCTGTTGATTGAGTACGCCAAGTATTCAAAGGAACTCAGGGGAAGGAGTGGCCTAAGCAAAAAGGATTTTGCCGTGCTTACAAAGAGGCTCATAAGCAGGATAAGGCTTGTTCCTGATGAAGAAATACTTCCTTATTATGCCGCTGCATTGGGCCTGGTTTTGGACAAAAAGGATGCGCCCTATGTAGCGTGCGCGCTCGCAATCGGGGCGGAACTCTGGAGCAGTGACAGGCACCTGAAGGGTACCAGAATAAAGAACTGGGTGACAAAAGAACTTTTGGAAAAGCTCGGGCTCCTGAAATAATTTGTCCTGAAACACTTTTACGTGAACCTGAACGTGAAAGCGGGCTGAAAAGCCCAGAAAAAGTCGCTCAAAAAAATTGTTGAAATTGCTAAAAGTATTTTAGAATAATTTACTGCTTTTTTCTGAGGAATATGAATGCCAGCGTGGCTATAATGATTACAACAACCCCGCCCAGTGCAATTCCCGTGTTGCCACCAAGGCCGAAGAATCCGGTTGCTGGAACCGTTTCTTCCTGTGGCTGTTCAGGCGTTTCCTGTTGTGGTTCCACTATTTCCTGCTGGGGTGTTTCCTGCTTTTCGGGCTCAACAGGTTTCGGCGCTTCCTTTACTGAGACAGATTTTTCCGCAACAAGGGTTTCTTTTGTCCCTTTCTGGAACAACTGAACTTTGTAGGTGCCGGGCTGTGAAAAAGAATAATTGATTCCCTGGAATCCCGCGCTGTTCACGAGTTCCGCGAGCTGTTCCTCGCCTACTTTTACCGTGCATCCGAATTTCCACTTGCACAGGGCGCTGATGATTATTTCCTCGCCTACCTCAATCTCGGTTTTCGAAACCCGTAACAACCTGCTTTGTGAAGGGTCTCCCGAGCCTCCGCCTCCACCGCCGCCTGCGGCAGCAACGCTGGAGCTAGAGCCTCCTGATTCGCCGGAGCCTCCGCTACCTCCAGAACCACCACCTCCGCCTCCTCCAGAACCGCCGTCACCTCCGCCAGGTGGTATGGGGTTGCTTTGGGTAATCGCGAGGTTTAAGTCAGTCAGAAAGCCTGTCTGGAATATTGATACCGCGGCCTGAACATCATTAACAAAAAACGCAATTGTCTTGCCGACATTGTTTGCTGGGTCTGGGTTTTGCACAAAAAAAGAGTTTGGTGTGTAGCCGTAAGTGCCATTCACAACTGTTGTAGTGTAAGATTCGCCATCTACAGTTGCTTTAATGGTGGTTCCGTTTGGCGCCGCAGAATCATTAATGCTTACGTTTCCGAAGAATTGGTGCGGTATGCCCGGCACTGCCAAAACCGGCGAAGCAATAATGGCCAGTGAAATTAAAATCGCCAGAAAACCATACAAAGCATTGTTTTTCATTAAGCCACCTTAAGGAGTTAACTTGCATAATGTATTTAAAGTTATTCCTGTTTTCTTGTCTTCCTTCAAAATTAAAGGAAAGAAATTTGCGGCCAGCCCTTATGAGGCTAGTATCCCGCAGTTTGTCGTAAATTCGTACAACCCTGTTTCTGCCGTTGAAACCCAGTATCCCGCTCCCGCGTCAAGGGTATTGTAGTATGAATAGCCTTGCCACAGATTCGAGTTATACGGCTGCCAGTATCCAAGCAAGGATGTCCATCCCTTATCAAGGAACGAGTCTCCTAGCGAGTACAAAGAGCATCCTGCTGTTCTTCCTGGGCCGTCAGGGATAAGATCTGCATCTGAACTATCGTAGTCCGTATCAGGTCCATCATACACTGTTTTTGTCTGCAGTGGCGGCGTGAACAGTCCGTCGTTTCCGTAATAGCCTATCAGGTTCCATCCCGGGACTATTGGCCAGCTGGGCGGC
The DNA here is from genome assembly GCA_000402355.1 of Candidatus Iainarchaeum andersonii SCGC AAA011-E11. Classification (GTDB taxonomy): domain Archaea; phylum Iainarchaeota; class Iainarchaeia; order Iainarchaeales; family Iainarchaeaceae; genus Iainarchaeum; species Iainarchaeum andersonii. Next base: position 9,314 of record AQRS01000041.1, on the reverse strand, counting down.
GTAACTGCCGGGCTGAATAATGCTCCTCCTATAACGAGATTTGCATCACGGAGCATACTTGCCCAGTATCCTCTTCCCGGGTCCATGGTATCCAGGTTGCTTGTCTGTGGGCTCGATGGCCTATAAACCTGCCAGCCAAGGATTGAATCGTATGCCCAGATTGCATCAACATTCCCGTCAATGCTTTCCCAGACCTTCATGATGTTGCTGTCCTGCAATACAAATGGAACTGAAACAAGGTTCCACTTCTTATTCAAATTAATTTGGAAGCTCGTTCCCTCTACCTTGAACTTCTCGTCATCAACCGGACCGACGTTTCCAAGCGCGTCCACACACTGATATTTGAGGTTGTGCTCGGATTCTTCGCCGAAATAAATGACTTGCTTGTCCTTGTCAATGTGGCACCAGCCATCCTCGGTCATTGTTCCCCCAAGCTCTCTACAGTACTCCGGAGTTATGTCATCGCCGTCAAAGTCGACCATGAAGTTCATGGTGCTGTGGTTGACCGGATGTGGCTGCGGATCCACACACTCCATTGTAACAGGAGTGAGTAGCGTTACCTGCCAGCAGTCGATTGAGTTAGAGTCACCACTCCAGCACAAGTTGTTTATGTACGGGTAGTACACGCTCAATGGATCGTCGTTATGTCCTGGCGTCCATTGTTCACTTGGCTCTCCCACTGTCTTTATTGGGTCCGGGCCTGTGTTGTCAATGTAGATGCATTCTCTCTTTGAATCCTCTGTCTTGTTGACATTGTCAACACTGTAGTACTCTATGAGATGGCAGCTCTCTTCCGAAATATTGAATGGCTGGCCTATAGTATAAACATTCCAGTCACCACTGCCTACAGCGTTGTCACAATATATTTGTGGGTCTTGGCGGCCTTCAACGCCGACGTTGCAGTCTTGGTCGTTGACCTGAGTAATCCTGTAGTATGTCGCATTCACGTCGCTTGGGTGTGGCCGTGGATCGTATGCACTGAGGGTAACGTTCAAATCAGATGTTCCCCATTGCGGAACGTAATGTCCGCCTTCATCCTGAACACACTCTTCACTACTATACTGTCCCTCCCACTCATTGCACGAGAAGTACGGGTCTTCGTCGAACTCCTTTGTTGTTACTGGAGGTGTCTTGTCTACTATGAAGTACTCCGTGTCTTCCGCTGAATTACCCAAGGCGTCTTGGCACACTATCTGGAGTGTGTGGTAGCTTTCCTCAGGGAATGTTATTGGGAATGTGCTGTTCCAGTCTCCAAAGTCATCGCTAAACTCTTCTTCGCCGATTGCGTACCTCCATTTACAGGTAACATCATCAACCGGGTGCGGTTGCGGGTCTACTGCATCAACAAGAATACTTGTTGCTGTATCCACATAGCACTCGTTCTCCGGATTTTTGGTTGCGTTTTGGTCGCAGCTGCTTCCTTCAGGAGCAAAGCTTGGGCCTTCAATAGTTTTATTTATGTCCGGCCCCTGCGTGTCAACTGTAAAGAACTCGAGGTCAGGCTCATTTTCATTACCCAGAGCGTCTTCACAATAGAACTCCAAATTGTGGTATGTGTCCTCTTCGAACTGGAATTCGTATGGCGGGTTTTCAACTACACACCATCCATCCTCATTTGGCTCACAGTAATCGCTTGTAATGTCCTGCGTTCCATCATCCTCGAGCGAGACCTTAAAGTACAGTACTTCGTGGTCAACCGGGTGCGGTTCTTGGTCATTACAATCCAATGTGAAAGTTGTTTCCTGTGAAACAAAGTCTTCTGTTTCACCTTCGCATACTGGCCCTGGGGTCTGTCCACCTAAGCCGCATGTCTGTGGCTCAATGGCGTAAGCCCTTGCCTGGCCTGCATATGCATCTCTTATCCACATTACTTCAGTCGGCCCGTATGTCTCCGGGTCGCACTCCATGTCCTCTATCCTGAAGCCGGTGTTCACGAACTCGTCGAGCAACGTGAGAGTATCTCTGTGGATTCTCAGCGTTACTTCGCTGCCATTCGTGCCCATGTAGAAATTATCTCCTCCAATGGCGACTCCGCTCTGGTGGCACAGCCTTGAATCTATTGCACAGACATCCACTGTTCCAAGGAAGTCGCCGTTGGTGTCCATGTGCACCATTGTCGGCGAAACATCGTCGCTGTACCAGATGCTGTCGTCGCTCGCGTCAAATGCTATGCCGTCATCAAGGCAATAGGATATGTATGTTGATGGCACTGAGAACATGTAGGTTGCAACTCCGGTTGCTGGGTCAATCAAGTATACCGGCCCATCATCGTTGTCATCACAGCCGTATGTTCCTGCCCAAATCTTTCCTCTGGTCGCATCGTATGAAAGTGCTCCCAAACCAGTTTGAGTGACTCCGCTAGTAGTTATGACCGCGTGGCCCGTTCCGTCCGGCCTTATCTTGTACAGGTTCGTGCTGCCGCCGTATGAGTAGTACAGGAATTCTCCATCAAAGGCAACCCCTACACCGAATCCGCCCGGTCCAGAACCTTCAGGGAATGTGATTGTAGCTACTTCGTCGCCGACATCGTATGGTGAATCTCCGCCGCCTTCGCCTCCATCTTCTTCGCAGATTTCGCCGTCAAACTTGATGACGTGCGGCCGGCCAATTACTTTGTTGCCGTCCGGGGCCGTGTTGTCAACGAACACGCACTGCCAGTTCATTTCCTCGGTGTTGCCCAAGAGGTCGACTGAATAATATTCAATTACGTGGCAGCTCTCCTCTTCCTTATTGAAAACCGCGTGGTTGCCGTCAACTTCATTGAATGGGCTCGATTGGTTGATGTATTGATTATAGAATTCTGGATTGCAGTATGATGCCTGCTGGCATGCCTGCCACCCTTGTGGGTTTTCTATTACTGTATTTCTCCAATATAGCTTGTCAACGCCAACCTTGGCGTCTTCAGCCCAGAGCGAAATGTTGGTGTCTGTTGTAATCCAGTGAGGGTAAGGCGCTTGATCATTAATGTTTGCTGGATAATGAGGATTGCCGTAAATTTTTGTAGTAACTGGAGGCGTTGAATCAACCTTGAATGTCTCATTGTCTTCAGCTAAGTTTCCGAGAGCATCTTCGCAGGTTATTTCAACGTCGTGCGTCGAGTCCTCGTGGAATAAAATGTCCTGGCCTTGCTCTCCAAACTGGTTAGTGTCAAGCAAGCACCTGCCGTCAACATATTTGCTTTTGGCAATCATGGCAGCGTCTAATGTAACCGCGGTCTGTGCTAGCGCTCTGCCGTTTAATGTTGCGCCAGTTTGTATCGCAATCAATGTTTTATCCAGAATAGTTCCGTTGAAAACTGATGTTGTTCCAAGTGTCGTTGTGCCAGCAACCACCCAGAAAATGTTAGAAGCCTGTGCGCCGCCACTTAAGATAACCTTCTTGCCAGAGCTGATGTCAAGAGTTTGTGCTATCTGGAAGACCCAAACATCAGTTGAGTTTCCATCGAGGGCGATATCTAGTGGTATTGTCACGCCAGTACTCCATTTGTAAACCCCTGGTGCTAGTGTCATCCCGCCAATATTTCCAGCCCCAAGTTCAGTAGGTTCAGTAGGCGCTAGTCCATTGGCAGCAGTGTATGCTGCTTCCATGTCACTTACAGCAGTAGTCATGTTAGAAGGAGTTGGAGGCGTATAGTCGGCTGCATAAACTTTTCCAGTCACTAGGGATGATGTCGAAAATTCATTCGAGGCATCCATTACCAATCCAAATCCAGTGATGGCAGTGCTGGTAATTGGACTCACTCCAATGTCTCCAACAATTGAAGTGGCTCCAGTGGTTGAGATTCCTGACTTTGCCAATATGGCAAAATCGCCGGCTGTTCCAAGATCTACAACAGATGATGGCGAACTAGATTCAGACGAACCAGTAGCTAGTGTACATTCTTCAAGCTCGGTTTCCCACCATACTTTGTAGCTGCATGTGGCATCGCCAACCGCGTGTATTGCGTTATTTGGGTATGCAGTATCACTCGCCGAAACCGAGATTCCGCCCCTGCCGTTGTCCGCAACGTAACAAATGTCGTCGCTGTTCTGGTCTGGCGGACATGAACCAAGATAATCTACATTCTCGTCGCCGAGCATCGCTTTTGAAATTATAGGCGGCTCGTTGTCGACCTTAAAGAATTCAATGTCAGTTTGGCTTCTCTTCTGGACAGCGTCCTCACAGTACCACTGCAATTCATGGAGTGAATTCTCCGGCAAATTTATGGTTTTGCCCGGGGCATAATCGCACCAGCCTTCAACGAAAGGCCCTTCGCAGTCCTCCTCTCTAGGCAGCCACTCGCCCCAAGTATTGCCGTCTTCAGTGAACTTGTACCTGTACCACACGGTTTCGCCGCGTGACGGGTGGTCGCCTACATCCTGGCAGGCCAACAGTATGTCGGTTTCCGATGTTATGAAGCACTCGTCATCGCTGCCCGGTTCCGGCGGGCAATCGCCGTACTGCGGCTCGTCTCTGCCGATGTACTTGTTTATTTCAGGTGGCGTCTTGTCAACGAAGAAGCAGTTTACGTTCGCGTCCCCGACATTTCCCAAATTGTCTACGCTCACGTAATCAAGCGCGTGGCATGATTCTTCCCCTTGGTCTACTATGCTTCCCTCAAGAACGTCATAACTGCATTCGCCCGTCATGTAGTCGTCGAAGCAATCCAGGAAACTGTCGTATTCGTCCTCTTCCCAGTTCTCTTCACAATAACTCTGTGCCGAGGCTACGCATGAATCCTCTTCGCAGAATTCCTGCGGGTCGTAGCATATTTGCCAATCCTCTTCGTCTCTGTAAATCGTGTTTTTCACGTATGTCTTGTTCACGTTGCTCGGGTGCGGGCTTTGGTCTTCTGCCGTGATTTTAATTACTGTGTTTGTATCCACCCACTCGGCGCCAGTTTCTTCATCAATGTATTTTGGTTCGCTGATTGTTTTGGTCGTTATCGGCGGTTTATCTTCCACTATGTCGACTTCGCTCAGTATGCCTGTCGTGTTTCCGGCAACATCGAAGCACCTGTATTCCAAAGTGTGGATTGACTCTTCCTTAAATTTGAGCTCGTAATGGATTTCCCCCTCTACAGGTTCGCCCATGTCAGTCCATTCTGTAAAGGGCCCGTCATTTATTTTGTACCTGTATTCACAATAATCCAATCCGCTTGCAGTACAAACTCCTTCCGGATCCGGATCCTCAGCCGAGAAAGTTATGGGTGTGCCGGTTGTAATGTACAAATCGTCCCCGTCAACATATTGGGGATTTCCGACCGTTTTTTCGATGACCGGGTTTGTGTCGTCAACGTTCGTATCGTCCTCGGCAAATTTCCAGAAATTTTCAATGTCTCTTGTTTCAAATTTCCATTTTATGTTACATGTTTCCTCCGCTGGTGTTTCTGCGGTGAATGAGAACAATTCGCAGTTTCCTGCCGTGATATAAGCGTTAGCGTCTTCTGTCGTATATTGGTAATACTTTTTTACGGGGTTAAAGGGCGATTCAAACCAATCGGCCTTATCATGGGCTGAAGTTATGTCATAACCGCTTGCTTGGTATAATCTAACTTCATCAATCGAATCATTCCCATCAGGAACATTGCAAATGCTTACGTTATAATCAATTGTTTCTCCTGCGACAGACCATTCGGGGAAAATTTCTGCCGAGTTAGTGTGGGCTGCGTGAACGGAGATTGCGAGGAGAACGATGGAGAAAAGAAGTGCCGAGAATTTGGAAATCGAAAAAATATTGTTTTTGCCTGGATTGCTGTTTTGACTTTTATTAGTATTCAAAATTAATCCACCCCACGCAAATTTGAAAATTATTTTGCTCTTCAAAAATTAAATAGTAAATTCTTTATAAACCCATGCTCCGTTTCTGTATACATAAGTGCAACTACTTGATAGTTGCAATTTTCTCTAAACTAATTTTTCGTTTATGCATTTATATTTTCATTCATATAGCAGCTGCTGGTTTTCATTAACACTTCCGCCTGTTTTTTTATTATGTTGAATCATAGCCAAGTGACTTCCTGCTGGTCGGTCCTAAACCTTTGATTTGTCAGTGATTTTTCTATTGGGGTGGTTACGCCACTATTGTACATGAGAAGGCCGAGCCAACCGACCATACAACCGTTGTCGACTGCCAGCTCCCTCGGGCAAACATTTAAGTTCACTCCGCGCTCTTTGCACATCTCGGAACACATTTTTTGCAGCGCCTTCGACGCGGCAACGCCTCCCGTGAGCAATAATTCATTTTTTCCGGTGTGAGCCAGGGCTCGCTCCGTTACTTCAACAACCATTGCGAAAGCAGTGTGCATCAAACTGTAAACCAAATCCTTTTCATCCGCTTTCCCGATTTTCATTTTTGCGGCTGTAAGCAGTCCGGAGAAATTCAAATCCATTCCCTTTACGGAGTAAGGCAATTCAATGTAATTCTTTCCCAAAAAATACATTTCATCCATGTTCGGGCCCGCCGGAAAGCCCAAACCAATTTCGCGTCCAAAAGAATCCAGCAAATTTCCGACGCCAATGTCAAGTGTTTCCCCATAAACCCTGTACCTTCCAGATTCATATCCGATTACCTGTGAATTGCCGCCGGAAACATACAAAATCAATGGGTTTTTGCATCCGCATTTCTTTTTGCCGATTTCAATGTGCGCGACACAATGGTTCACCCCGATCAAAGGCTTGTTGTGCTCAAGCGAAAGCATGCGTGCAGCAACAGCGCCCACACTTAAAGCAGGCCCGATTCCCGGACCCTGTGAAAATGCAATGCAGTCAACTTCTTTCCAGGAAACTCCTGCCTTTTCAATTGCGCGCGAAATGATTTCCACGCCAACGCGGGAGTGGTGCTCCGCCAGCTCGCGGGGAATGAGTCCGCCGGACTCCGTTGTAAAAGAATCCTTCTCGTTCGCGAGAACATTGCATTGCGAATCCACGATGCCAATTCCAAAGGTATGGGCTGTCGATTCCACGCCGAGGCAGATTTGTTTTTTCATTGAAAGACCTCTTTCGTTGGGTTGTAATTCTTTATTTCGCAATTGCTATTTAAGGATATTTCCGTGTTTTTTTGTGTATGCGCGAATCCACCAGGGTGTTGCTGGATACGAACATTTATGGCTTGGTTTTTACTGCTGCGGAAAATGTTAGTCTCCCGGATTTGTTGCTGGGGAAGCATTTTGTTGTGTGCGGTTCCGCAGTAATCAGGCAGGAACTGAGGGATATTCCAAAGAATGTCAAAGTAAAGGGAACAAAATTGAGGAGGGCCACGCTTGGCCTGTATGACTCTTTTGTTGGCGAGAAAAGAAATTATTCGGTGACAGAATTCATTGAAACGCTTGCTGGAAGGTATAACCAGAATTACTCTGGCACGCATCCCTTTCCGGAATTGAGAAATGATTTCCTCATAGTTGCAACCGCGTCACTGCATGGCGTTGATATTGTGGTGAGCAATGATGAGAAAACAATGGCCTCTCCGCAAGCTGTTCATGCTTATAATATTGCCAATGAGAAATTAGAGTTGCATACGCCCACTTTTTACAGGCTGGGCGATTTCAAAAGCCTGCTTAAGTAGTTTCCTTGATGAATGCCTTGAGGGCTTTCCTGAATTCAGGGTCTTTCCTGTAAGCATGAATGCCGCTCTTCAGGGCTTTCCGCATTTTGATGATTTCCTTTTTGGAATAACCCTCTTTTTCCACGGTTTTCTGGTACATTAGAATCACTATAATTACTTGGCATTAAAAACTATTTAAAGGTGCCTTCCTTACTGTTATGTTCATTCAGGGAATAAGCCTCATAAAAGTTGTCCAGTGCATCCTCGAGGCTCTTTCCGAAAGTATTTATGTGGTGCTCCTCATTCCTTGCCAGTATTCGGTTGCCTTCCCGCCAAACCTTCACTTTTACCTCTTCTTTTTCTTCCATAAATACAAATTACTTCCCAACAATTATTTATCAGTTTCTTTTCGGCCTCATTTTCCACTAATGATTGTGGTTTTGGGCGTTTTCCTAAAGTCGTTGTCCGCTGTTATGAATCCCGCCTTTTCCAGCATAGCCGTGGAATAGATGAGGCCGTCTATCGTGTGCAAACCGTATTTTTCACAGTTTCTGGCGGAGAGAACCGCGGTTTCTTTTGTTACCCCGATTATTATGCTGTTCTCTTCGATGAACGAAACCGCTTTTTCCGCTGCTTTTCGGTCCCTGAGCTTGTTAATTTTTTTGTAGATTTCGTGGATTGAAATGGCCGAAGTCAGGTTGATGGCATCATCCGAATCAACGAATTCTTTGGCTCTTGGCGTGTTGCCCAGAAAATAGCCCAGCCAGACGCTTGAGTCCAGCAGCACTTTAGAATCTGTCATTCTTGTCACGAAGCCCTTTCATCATCTTCGCGAAACCGACCTTTTTTCTGCCAGCCAATTTTCCGTACATGGAAGGAGCCTTTTTTCTCGCCAGCGCTTTTATGACCTCATCATAGGTTCTGGATTTGAGGCCCTTCTTGAGCTGGTTGAGCAATTCCTTCGTGGGCTTTTCCACCTGTATGGTTGTAGTTTCCATAAAACCACAATACTATAGTGCTATAGTTATTAAATAAGCTTCCCTTTCCGAGACTTGTAGATAAATGAGACCTATTTTATCGGAATTACGATTTTTGAGACCTGTGTAGATAAATCGATGTTGAGCTTGTTTTCGTGGTATTCCATTATCAGGACACAAAGGTTGTGGCAGACTGCCTTGCAAAGTATTTCATTAACATTTGCAGTGTTATTTTTTGTTCTAAGGCTACCGCTAAAGGCTTGCTTGACCATATTGAAAGTTGATTCAACGTTACTGCGCTTGTGGTAGTGTTCTCCCCATTCTTGAGGGTTGTTCTTGAAATGCCAATACATTTTATTCCAAATATGGCCAACATTTCGTTTAGGAATTGTGTTTGATTTGTAAGGGATGTAGGGTATTGCACCTATAGCTGCTACTGCTTCAAGATTGCTTTTCCCAAGATATGCTTTATCCGCAGAGACTTCTTTTATTGCAAAATCTATTTTTGTCTTGTTGAGCAGAGGAATGAATTGCGAATAGTCAGAGCCGCTTTCATCAGTGATTTCGACAGCAGTAATGACTATAGTAACATTTAAGTCTACCATATGCTTTAATATGATAATGATTGAAGGGGAAGCTAAAAGAAGGCCGTCACCGACGTTGGAAACTGTAAGAATGATAGAGGACGCTATCAAGAAGAATAATAGGAAGTATACTAAAACAGCACTTTGGGAGAACTTGCCCAAAAAAGTGATGTATCAGACCTACAAAGTTGCACTGGATTATTTGATCGACTCAAATAAGGTAGCGTTGAAT